>JAZNVE010000177.1:0-45534 GCA_045592665.1 Acutalibacteraceae bacterium | reverse complement strand
ATGTAAGTGGGAACGTCGGGAGCCTGTTCGGGAGAAACGCCCATTTCAAGGAAGCCTTCTTTGTTGTAAAGAGGTTCGTTTGCGGGATCCTCAAGGTCAAGACCTTCGTGAGAAAGGTGCCAAACGTTTTTATCTTTTGAGTAGTTTGTTTCACGGTTAATCTTAAGAGGAATGTTGTGTGCTTCCGCATAAGCGATTTCTTCCTCACGGGATTTGATATCCCATTCACGCCAAGGTGCAATGATTGCCATTTCGGGAGCGAATGCTTTAAGAGTTAATTCGAAACGAACCTGGTCGTTACCCTTACCTGTACAACCGTGGCAGATAGCATCTGCACCCTCTTTGATAGCAATTTCTGCAAGACCCTTTGCAATACAGGGACGAGCGTGGGATGTACCTAAAAGATACTGTTCGTACTCAGCACCTGCTTTAAGACAGGGCCAGATGTATTCTTCAACATACTCCTCTTTTAAATCAAGGATGTAAAGTTTTGAAGCGCCTGTTGCAATTGCTTTTTCTTCAAGACCGTCAAGTTCTGTACCCTGACCAACGTCACCGGAAACAGCAATAACTTCACAATTGTTGTAATTTTCTTTGAGCCAGGGGATGATAATTGATGTATCAAGACCGCCTGAATATGCAAGAACTACTTTTTTGATATCTTTCTTATTCATTTTTATTTCCTCCAAAACCAAGGTGTATTCACCTTGTGCAAAAATATTCATTCGATATGCATAGTTATACACCTTTATGCAAAAAAAGTCAACACTTTTACTCAAATATTTTCAATAACCGATTTTTTCGACCATTTGTAGCAAAACCCAATAAAATCGGTGATTTTTTTGGTTATTTTTGCAACAATAACTAACAGTATACCAATTTTTAACTTTAACAACCCTGCAAACATTTATGCATTATAATTGTATATATGCAATTTTTATGCATGTTTTGTGCATAAAAAATACCGCAGTGCATTCACACTGCGGTAAAATAATATCAAAAATTACTGTACAACTTCGAAGCTACCGAGAATTGAACGGAAAATGTTCATAAAGATAGCGAAGATTTTTTCAAAGTAGTATGAGAAAGTATAGTCAAACTCACTTCTGTCGTTACCGAGACCTGAATTTTCATCAAGTGCAAGCTCATTTGCTGTAAGGTTATATGTTGAATATTCCCAAGGATTTTCCTCGTTGATTTCGATAACACGAGCACCCTGAATCATACCCTGATAGTATGATGAGAATGTGCAACCGGGAGTCATAATAAGGTCAATACCGTTACAATCTACAACAAAGTTATTAACGTGGTCGTGGCCAACAACGAGACCGAGAACATCTCCGCCTTCTACCAAAGCATCCCACTGACCGTCGTTACCGTAGCTGGGGCAGCTCTTTTCGAAAAGATAGCCGTCATACTTTGTAACATCGGGGATGAATGTATTACTTGTTCCGTCCTGGAAGTTAATAGTAAGGTCGCCCATATTAACTGCGGACTGAGCAAAAATCATCTGTGTGGGTTCCTGGGGAATAATATGCTGGAATACGATTGAGGGAACGAGTTCGCCACCGTTTTCTTCGGTCATTGCGTCACGTGTAGTTTTATACCATTCAATCTGGTCTTCACGAACCCAGTCATAGCCGAGCCATTCGCCCTTTGAATTGTACACATAGTCGCCACAGTCAAACATCCAGAAATTGAATGCGATTTTAGAACCGTCACTTGAAAGAACGGGAAGGTTATGAGTACCTGCACCGTGGAGTGAGGGGTCCGCATCGTAAACGAGGCAATTTTCGTAAGAAGCATATCTTTCGATAATTTCATCCCTTGTAAGACCACCTGAGCTTTCTTCGTCGTGGTTACCGAGAACTGCAGTATAAGGAACGCCTGTTCTATCGAGAGCACCGAAAATCTCATCGTATGCTTCTACTTCTTCAGTGTTGATATTATCACCACAAAGAACAATCAAATCAGGTTGAGCAAAGTCAACGGATTCATAAATAAATGTAATCATATCGTCAGGTATGGGATAATCTGTCTGAATATCCGCAAGAACCATAACTTTGAAGTTACCGTTCTCATCAAACTGAAGAACTGCTTCTTCTTTGAAACCTGCAAATGAAACACTTGCAACGGAAAATACCATTACAACTGCAAGTAAGATTGCTAAAATCTTTTTCATAACTATTTCTCCTTAGAAATATTTTTTGTTAACCAATATTATACAACTATGACTTTATTTTGTCAAATCTAAAACAAGTTTTTTGAAATGTCTTCCTTTTTCTTCAAAGTTTTTATAATAATTATAACTTGCCGCCGCAGGAGAAAATAAACAAGATTTACCTTTTTCGGTAAATTCATCCGCTTTTTTTACCGCATCCTCCATATTGGCAGCACAAATCATATTCTTATTGCAACCGCGTTTCTTTAATTCTTCAATTATCATATGACCTGTTTCAGGTAAGCCAATAAGGTTATTAACACCGTTTTTCTCAAGGAAATCAATATAATCCTTGTAGTCTATACCTCTGTCAAGACCGCCGAAAATATGCGTATCCACATTACCGATAGCCTTTACCGCACCCATAACCGCTGTGGGAATTGTGGCGATACTGTCGTTATAGTAGGAAACTCCGTTTATTACACCCATATATTCCATACGGTGTTCAATTCCGCCGAAATTCTCTACTGCGTGTCTTACCGCATCATCACTCACACCGAAAATTCTTGCGACTGCAAGGGCGTAGGCAATATCCTGTCGGTTATGTTCACCTTTAAGATGCTCGGTGGAATTCCACAATTCGTTTACAAAAGCATCTTCCGAAGCACCCGTAAAAGTCACGGGTACACCCTGCCCTTTTAAAACCTTGCTCCAGTCCACAATACCCTCAAGATTTTGTTCAGGGTTATAGATAAGAAAATCGTCCTTTTTCTGATGTAAGGCGATGTTCAGTTTAGCACCAACATAACCCTCAAAGCCCGTTTTATAATGGTCAAGATGCTCCTCGTAAATATTTACAATAACTGCAACGTGGGGTGAAGCGGTAGTAAACTCAAGCTGGTGTGACGACATTTCGATAACCGCTAC
The DNA here is from genome assembly GCA_045592665.1 of Acutalibacteraceae bacterium. Classification (GTDB taxonomy): domain Bacteria; phylum Bacillota; class Clostridia; order Oscillospirales; family Acutalibacteraceae; genus DTU089. The sequence continues at coordinate 42,446 of JAZNVE010000177.1, read as the reverse complement.
AAGGTCTTTGCCTTCATCCGCTTTTTCAAAAACAGGTACACCTATATTACCTATGAGGCAGGTGTTAACTCCACCTGCTTTAAGCATTTCGTAAATAAGAGTGGATGTGGTGGTTTTACCCTTTGAACCCGTAATACCCACAACCGTAGGTTCACAAAACCTTAAAAACATATCGGTCTGACAAGTAATTTCGGTAGTTTCGGAGTACATATCATCCTCAAGAAATGCGATACCGGGACTTTTGAAAACTATATCAAAATCCCCAAGGCAATCAAGATAATTTTCACCGTAAATTATATTAATATTTTCATCCTCAATATGGGGTTTATTTCTGTCCCCTATTGTTAACATCTTTTCAGGAAGATGCTTTCTCAGGTAATTATAGGTGGACTTACCCTCTCTACCGAAGCCGAGAATGAGAATTTTTTTATCCTTTATATATTCAATTATTCCGCACACAGTAATCATCTCCATAGCGGTCGGTATTTTCTTTAATATCATATCATAAATCAATTACTATAACAAGGATTTTTGAAAAACACTTGAATAAATGTACTTATTTGTATATAATTTAAAATTGAATAACTATATAATAGTTAAATATATAATATCGGAGAAATTTATGCTTGAACTAAAAAATATTTCTTTTAACGTTGCCGACGAAAAAGGCGAAAAAGATATTATTACCGATGTTTCACTTACAGTTGAAGACGGTAAATTTCTTGTAATAACAGGACCCAATGGCGGTGGTAAATCAACCCTTGCAAAACTCATTATGGGTATCGAAAAGCCCACGGGCGGTCAGATTATATGGAATGGCGTAGATATTACAAATATGTCCATTACGGAACGTGCTAAATTAGGCATAGGCTATGCCTTCCAGCACCCCCCTCGTTTTAAGGGTCTTTCCGTGCGTGACCTTTTGAGTCTCGCCCACGGTAGCGACCTTCCCGAGGACCAGTGTTGTGCCTATTTAACACAGGTTGGCCTTTGCTCCAAGGATTATCTTAACCGTCAGGTGGATTCATCACTCTCAGGCGGTGAAATAAAGAGAATTGAAATTGCAACCCTTATGGCAAGAAGCCTTGAGCTTGCAATCTATGACGAGCCCGAAGCAGGCATTGACCTTTGGAGTTTTAATATGCTTGTGGAAAGCTTCAAGGCAATTACAAAAACCCGTAAGGAAAGTATGGTCATAATATCCCATCAGGAAAGAATTATGAAAATTGCCGACGAAATAGCCATTATTGCCAACGGAGTAGTTAAAAAGAAAGGTCCGGCGGAGGAAGTTTTCCCCGAACTTATGGCAGAATTTGACAACACTTGCTCATTCAGATAAAGGAAACAATATTTATGAATAATACAGAACTTCATATGCTCGAGGCGGTTGCCGACCTTCACGGCGTTCCTCAGGGTGCATATAACATCAGAAAAAATGGTGAAGGTGCAGGTAGACAGTCTACTGCAAATATCATTATAGAACCTAAAAAGGACAAGCCCGGTATTGACATTACAGTTAAACCCGGTACTAAAAACGAGAGCGTTCATATTCCCGTTATCATTACCCAATCGGGTGTTGAAGACTTGGTTTACAACGACTTTTTTATCGGTGACGATGCGGATGTACTTATTGTTGCAGGTTGCGGAATACACAACTCGGGTGATTCAAAAAGTGAACACGACGGTATTCACCGTTTTCACATAGGCAAAAATGCACGTATCAAATATGTTGAAAAGCATTACGGCGAGGGCGAAGGCACAGGCGAAAGAATCCTCAATCCCGTAACCGAAATATTTATGGATGAAAATTCATTCTGTGAAATGGAAAGCGTTCAAATCCGCGGTGTTGACTCGACCAAGAGAGATACTGTTGCCAAGCTTGAAAAGGGCGCAAGACTTGTAATCCTTGAAAAGCTAATGACCCACGGCAATCAGGTGGCTCATTCCGATATGGTAATTGAGCTTAACGGTGACGGTGCATCATCACAGATTATCTCCCGTTCCGTTGCTAAGGATAATTCGGAACAGGTTTTCTATCCCCGGGCAGTTGGTAACGCACCCTGCAAAGCCCACGTACAGTGCGACTCCATTATTATGGACAACGCAAAAATCCGTTCAATTCCCGAAATTGCCGCAAACCATTGGGATGCTAACATCATTCACGAAGCGGCTATCGGAAGAATCAACAACGACCAGCTATTGAAACTTCAGACAATGGGTAAAACAGAACAGGAAGCAGAAGAAATCATCATTAACTGTTTTCTTAAATAATAGGAGTGATTTTTTTGAATAAAAGAGTTCTCGCATTCGACTTCGGTGCCTCAAGCGGCAGAGCAATTGTGGGTGTATTTGACGGTGAAAAAATTGAGCTTCGCGAAGTACACCGTTTTTCAAATGACCCCGTTAAAATCAACGGCACTTTTTACTGGGATGTTCAACGTTTATTCTTTGAAATAAAGCAAGGTATCCTCAAAGCCAAAGAAGATGGCGGTTTCGACTCCATCGGTATTGACACATGGGGCGTTGACTTCGGTCTTTTGAGAAAAGACGGTACACTTGTGGAAAATCCCGTTCACTATCGTGATGCACGTAACGACGGTATGGTTGAATTTGCTAAAAAATATATGTCACAAGAGGAAATGTATGATATTACGGGCATTCAGTTTATGGATTTCAACACCATATTCCAGCTCCTTTCATTAAAAGAGAATCGCCCCTATATTTTAGAGGAGGCGGACAAGCTTCTCTTTATGCCCGACCTTCTTTCATATATGCTTTCGGGAGTAAAATCAACCGAATATTCAATTGCAACCACCTCTCAGATGGTTGACCTTAAAACACGTGACTGGTCCGACAAAATTCTCGATACCTTCGGTATCAAAAAAGACCTTTTAACCGATATTGTGCCTACAGGTGCGGTTATCGGTCAATTGAGCGATGATATATGTGAAGAATTAGGTGTTCCCAAGGCAGATGTTATAAGTGTCGCTTCCCACGATACCCAGAGCGCTATTACAGCCGCACCCTGCGAATACGAGGATTTCGCTTTCATCAGTTGCGGAACCTGGTCGCTTTTCGGCACAGAAGTTAAAGAACCCATTATAAACGACGCCTCAAAGAAACTTAATGTTACTAACGAGGGCGGTTACGATTATACTATCGCGTTCCTAAAAAACATCTGCGGACTCTGGCTTATTCAGGAAAGCCGTCGTCAGTGGATTCGCGAGGGCAAGGAATACTCCTATGCCGAACTCGAGAAAATGGCTTTGGAATGTGAACCCTTTAAATGCTTTATTGACCCCGATGCTCCCGAATTCGCTCCCATGGGTAATATCCCCAAACGAGTTCAGGAATACTGTGAAAAGACAAATCAGTATGTTCCCCAGACAGTTGGTGAAATTATGCGTTGCATCTACGAAAGCCTTGCAATGAAATACCGCTACACCTTTGACGGTATTATGGATTGTACTGAAAAAGAGTATGACCGTATTCACGTTATGGGTGGCGGTACAAAGGACAAGCTTCTTCTTGATATGACCGCAAAAAGCTGTAATGTAAATGTATTTGGCGGTCCCATTGAAGCTACCGCTTTGGGTAATATTGCCGTACAGCTTATGTCAAGCGGTGCAATAAGCGATATCCAACAAGCCCGTAAAATCATTGCTCAGGGTGAAAATCTTAAGCTTTACACCCCCGAAAACCGCGAGGGTTGGGAAGATGCGTTTAAAGTATTTAAAGACATTATTGAATAACCATGACTACTTTACCAAAACTTGAAGATGCCAATATCAACTATTGTTTTGAAATTGCCGAAAACATACTTCAAAATTCCCCTGACCTAAAGGCAGGCTCCGAATCCGAGAAAAATGCCCGTCACATTTTACTGTACGAGCTTATGAAGTATTGCGACGAAACAAACGAGCAAAGTTTTAATGCATATCCCGGTGCAGGGTCTTTGATACACAAAATACTGTGCATCGGGCTTATTGTCTGCGTTATACTTTTCTCTGTTTGTGTGGGTACAGGCTATGTTGTCCCCGTTGCCATTTCGCTTTTTCTTAACATTCTGATGTTTTGTGTATTCTCATATAAATTCATTTTTGACGGTACTCTTTTAGACCGCATAAAGCCAAAAAAACGCTCAGGCAATATTATGGGAAAAAGATATTGTGACGGTACTGCTCAAGTGCGTATAGTCCTTACGGCTCACCTTGACTCACCCAAAACTATACGAAATCTGCTTTTTGGTAACAGATGGCCCCTTATTCTCAGCATTTGCTCAATAATCGGTAATACCGTTTTATTCTGCAGTCAGATTGCTTTTCTTTTTACGGGTGCTCCCGCTAATTCAGTTGCCTTTGAATTTTTAAGAAATATCTGTCTTATATTCATACCCTTTTATGTACTTTCTTTTTTCCTTATAAGCTCTAAAAAAACCGCATCGGGTGTCAGCTCAAGCATAATTCCCTCCGCACTTCTTGTGAGCATTATGAAGCAATTTTCCGAAGACAGTTTCCGTTTCAGAAAAACCGAAGTCTGTTGTCTGCTGACCGGAGCGGAATACTCATCGAGAGCTGGCTCTTATGCCTTTGCAAAAAAATACAGACGTCTTTTCTCGGATATCCGTACAATTTTCATTCCCTTAGAGGAAATAACCACCTCCGAAAAGCTTGCGGTATTTTTCAAAGACGGAAGCGGTGCTCAGGGTTCTGCGGAAGTGGCTTCCGTTATTGCACAGGCAGCAGAAAACCTTGAATTAACTTTAAGCAAAGAGAGCTCTCTTTTAGGAACATCCTCCTTCACACCCTTTGCCAACCAGCATTTTCGTGCCTGTTCTTTGGGTACTTCCAAAAAACATATATCAAAGAGTGTTTCTCCCACTACCGACAGAATTACATCCGTACCACGAAAAACCGTGAGTGATGTGGGCGCACTTATTATAGAAACATTAAATTATTTTGACAGTTGAGGTGTACTATGGCTAAAATTATTAACTCAAAAGTAAAAAATATTCCCTGGCAGGACAAACCCGTAAATTGCACGGACCCTGTTTGGAGATATACCGAAAACCCCATTATCGACCGTACCTTTGTTAAAGATGCAAACAGTATTTTCAACTCTGCGGTTGTACCCTACGGCAACGGCTTTGCAGGTGTATTCAGAATGGATGATGTTACCCGTGAGCAGTACCTTGTTACTGGCTTCAGCGATGACGGTATTCATTGGAAGCTTAACGACGAAAAAATCTTTCACGGCTATGACCCCAGACTTTGCGAAATCGATGGTAAATACTACCTTTCATGGGTTTGTCACACACCCCGCGGAACTTCAATCGGTATTGCTGCAACAACTGATTTTGAAAGCTGGGACCGTTACGAGGACGCAGTATTACCCGTTTCAAGAAACGGTGTTCTTTTCCCCAGAAAAGTTAACGGCGAATATATGATTTTCACACGTCCTTGCGATAAGGGACACACACCCTACGGTGATATTTTCCTTAGCCATAGCCCCGACCTTACATACTGGGGTAAACACCGCTTTGTTATCGGTCCCGAAATGAACTGGGAAATGACAAAGGTTGGTGCAGGTCCCACACCCATTGAAACCGACGAAGGTTGGCTTTGCTTCTACCACGGCGTTATAACAAGCTGTAACGGTTTCACATACAGTATGGGTGCTATGATAGTTGACCGCGACGAACCCTGGAAGGTTCTTCACAGGGCGGACAGATATCTTCTTTCACCCCGTGAAACTTACGAGTTTGTAGGCGACGTTCCCAACGTTGTATTCCCCTGTGCGGCTCTCGCAGACGAGGACACGGGCAGAATAGCAATTTATTACGGCGGTGCAGATACAGTTGTAGGTCTCGCATTTACAACTGTTGAAGAAACAGTAAATTACATAAAGGAACACGATTTAATCGGATAATATGTCAATAAAAAAATTCATTGGTGATAAAGCCTTTTACAAAATGGTTATGACTGTTGCCGTACCCATAATGATACAGAATTTCATTACGAATTTTGTAAATATGCTCGACAACCTTATGGTTGGGCGTTTAGGTACGGAGCAAATGTCAGGCGTATCAATTGTAAACCAGCTTATATTTATTTTCGGTCTTGCGGTTTTCGGTGCACTGAGTGGTGCAGGTATTTTTACCGCCCAGTTTTACGGCAAAAATGACAACGAGGGTATTCGTCATACTATAAGATACAAAGTAATAATAGCTCTCTTGCTTTTTGTCGTTGCAACAGTAGTTTTCTTGGTATTTGACGACCAGCTTATAAACTTATTCTTACACGAAAGCGACTCAAACGGTGATATTGAACTTACCCTATCTTACGCAAAGCAATATTTGAGAATTATGGTTGTAGGGGCGCTTCCCTTCTGCATAACTCAAATTTTCTCAAGCACTTTACGTGAAACGGGCGAAACAATCGTACCTATGATTGCGGGTGTTTTCGCAGTTATCACTAACTGTTGCTTTAATGCTCTTCTCATATTCGGTCTTTTAGGTTTCCCTGCCTTAGGCGTTGAGGGTGCCGCAATTGCCACAACAGTATCCCGATTTGTGGAATGCAGTATCGTTCTTGTCTACGTCATAATCAAGCGTAGTAAATTCCCCTACTTCAAAGGTGTTTTCAAAAGCTTCTACATTCCCCAAAAAACTTTTAAAGATATTACAATTAAGGGTATGCCCCTTTTATTCAACGAGTTTTTCTGGTCCTTGGGTATGTCACTTTTAAGTGTGGCATACAGCTTACACGGCATTGATGTAGTTGCAGGTTACAGTATTTCATCCACTGTTATGAATCTTGCCAATATCGCGTTTATATCCCTCGGTAGCAGTATCGGTATTATTATAGGTAAACAATTAGGTGCTAATCAGTTTGAAAAAGCCTATGACACTGACCGCAAGCTTATTACTTTCTCAGTTTTAATAAGCCTTTTCATTGGCGTTACGGTATTCTTTATAGGTGATAAAATCCCGTTGCTTTATAATGTAAGTGACGAGGCAAAAGAATTCGCGTCATACTTCATTAAAGTGTGCGCTTGTTTTATCCCCGTACACGCATTCGCAAACGCATCATATTTCACCATACGAAGTGGCGGTAAAACCCTTATAACATTCCTTATGGACAGCGTGTTTATAATGTGCGTTAATGTACCAATTGCGTTCGCTCTTTATTATATTGCGGATGTACCCATATGGTTTTCATTCCCCATTATTCAAGCCATCGACATTATCAAAGTCATAATAGGTTTGATACTGGTTAAAAAGAAGGTATGGTTAAACAATATTGTTTCACAATAAATCAAAACCTCGGACTCACAAAGAGTTCGAGGTTTTTTAAAATCCACACTACTGCGAGTGGGTAAAAAAATGACAAGCCCCTGACCTTTCGTCAGGGATGTTCTGCACCTCTTCTTAATTTTGTTGCAGATGGCTTTTTCTTTACCCCGAAGCTGTATAAAAATACTGCGAGTGGGTAAAAAAATGACAAACCCCTGACCTTCGGTCAGGGGTGTTCTGCACAAAATTAAATTATTTAACTGCGTCTTTAAGAGCTGCGCCTGCCTTGAAAGCGGGAACTTTAGAAGCTTCGATTTTGATTGTTTCGCCTGTTTTGGGATTACGGCCTTCTTTAGCTGCTCTTTCACGTACTTCGAAAGTACCGAAACCGATGAGCTGAACTTTTTCGCCGTTAGCAAGAGCACCTTTGATGCCGTCTAAAACTGCTGCTACTGCCTTATCTGCATCTTTCTTTGAAAAACCTGCAGCTGCTACTGCATTTACGAGATCTGTTTTGTTCATTTTAAAAATCCTCCAAAATTTTGTTTTCTATTTTCTAATCGTAAACACGATTTTTATAGACTTATTTTTGTTTCTTTGCTTCTTCCCAAAGTTCGTCAAGAACTTCTAAAGAAGCGGTTTTCATATCAATGCCTTTTTCTTTAGCAAGGCTTTCGGTAATTGTGAAACGTGCCATAAATTTCTTTGTGGCTTTGTCGAGAGCAGTCTCTGCCTCGCAATCACAAAAACGAGCAACATTTACTGCCGAGAAAAGCAAATCTCCCAATTCATCCTCAACGGCATTTTTATCGCCTGTTGCAAGGGCTTCCTTGAGCTCTTTGGTTTCCTCGTCAATTTTAAGAAAAGCGCCATCGGCACTATCCCAGTCGAAACCCGCTTTTTTTGCTTTTTCCTGAACCTTCTGAGCCTTCATAAGTGCAGGATAAACAGCAGGTATAGCCGCCATAGCCTCACTCTGAGTTCTTTGTTTTTTTGTAGAACGTTTAATATCGTCCCAATTCTTAAGCACCTCACCAGTTGAAGCAACGGAAATATCACCGAAAACATGTGGATGTCTTATAATAAGTTTTTGACAAATATCGTTGGCAACATCGTCAATAGTGAACCAACCATCAGTACGTGCCATATCCGAGTGCATAAGCACCTGCAAAAGCACGCCGCCCAATTCCTCTTGCATAAGTTCTTTATTGTTGGTATCTATCGCCTCAATAACCTCGTAAGTCTCTTCAAGGAAATTTTCACGAATAGAGCCGTGGGTTTGCTCCATATCCCAAGGACAACCGCCCGGTTCACGAAGAATGCGGACGATATCCACAAGGTCATTGAACTGATATCTGTCTTTAAATTTGAAATCAACTGTCATAACTCACAACCCCTATTTTAACCCATAAGCTTATATTTTTCAAGTATTTTTGCTATTTTTTCTCCCTTAGGAAGCATTAAAATGTCATCTTTCACCAAAGTTTTGGTCAAAAGAACTGATATACCGTATGCAACTACCGCAACACCGATAGCAAGCAGACACGAAAGGGACTGACCGCTGAGTCTTGAACCCTCGTTAAATGTGAGGAAATGACTTAATAATTTAAAGCTTCCGAATGCGACACCGCCGCAAACCACCGCAGAAATCAAGGGCTTGACAAATACTGATTTAATTTCCAGCCTGACACCTGTTTCTTTACGAAGAACAAGATAGTTATAGAGAATACATATGAAATAAAATGTCGCTGTACCGAACACCGCACCCTTAAGGTTTATCTGAGGAATACCTATAAGAATATAGTTAAGTCCTATTTTGAAAACACAGCCCAAAAGCAGTGCTTTAACCGGTACATCTGCCCTACCTACTGCCTGAAGAATATTTGTCAGGGGTGAGGACAGTGCAAGGATTGGCATCATAATACCATAAAGAGCGAGAATAGGTGCCGCTATTGGTATACCGTTTGCGATGTCTCCATCACCGCCATAAAGAATACCGAGTATGGGTTCAGAAAGCACAAAGAAACCGGCACCGGCAGGTAATGAAATAAGCATTGTGATTCTGAAAACAGTATTGACAGAACTATTAACTGTTTTCATATCTTTTTTTGCAAGAGCACCTGAAATAACGGGAATCGCACTGACCCCTAAGGTCATAACAAGCGTGGGAATAAGATTCCTGAAATCGTTTGTCATACCGTACGCACCGAAAAGGAAGGTATGTATTTCCTCTAAGGGGGTACCGCTTGCCGTAATAGATTCACCGAAAAGACTCATAATCACATCATATCCGGAGCCAACTATATCTTCAAGTCGACTTTGAATCATGCTTGTGTCAATAAAGTTTGTGATATTGAGAACCAATGAGCTCATAGCCGTAGGAAGAGCAATTTTAACAAGGTCCTTGAGAGTATCTTTTTTATCGGAAGCCAAGGGGGAATTGACAAGCATATCCTTGGTTATGCCGTCTTTCTTTATTCTATGGCGCAGGAAGGTATATAGCGTAGCCAAAGCCGTACCGAGAGTTACACCCAAAATAGCACCTGCCGAGGACATAGCATAAACTATAGATTTATCAGCAGCGCTTTCAATTGTCTGACCGAGAAAAGAACCGGTTGCGGCAATTTGATTTTCAGCATACCACACAACACCATAAGAAAGAGCAAGACCAAAAACAAGCTTACCAACGGTTTCAATAACCTGTGATATTGCTGTTGGGTACATATTGTTAAGGCCCTCATAATAGCCTCTGTATGTACTCATAATACAACAGAAAAAAATTGACGGAGCAATGGCTAAAACGCTGTAAATGGTATTCGGATTTTTAACTATAAAATTAGCATAAGGGTATGATGCTAAAATGATGACACCCGTTCCTAAAATACCCAACAACAAAAACAGCGGAAATGTTATTTTTAAAACCTGTTTAACGTCGCGATATTTTCCTAATGCGGTGTTTTTTGAAACAATTGCAGAAATGGCAACAGGAAGACCTGCCATTGAAATACCGTAGACAGCGGTATAGATGCTGTATGCCGAATCATAATAACCCGACCCCAATACACCTAAAGCTTCACGAAGAGGTATTTTATATACCGCGCCGATAACCTTTACAAGGGCGGTTGCAATAACAAGCACCATTGCACCGCCTAAAATATTCTGTTTTTTATTTGATGATTTTTCAGACATTTTTTTGCTCCTTTGCTCCTATAAATTCTCTTAAAAGGGAGTCCTCGGGGACATCCGCAGAATTAATGGAAGGAAATTTTTCAAGACTTCTGATAAGTCTTTGTGACTCTTTATAAAACTCCGAGGTTTTCGGAAGCTCACCGAGTAATTTTATTGCCGTATCCTTAAGAACACAGGTTTCATATAAATGAATGGTGTTAAGTCTTATATCCGCGTTGTTTTTAAATGGGAAAAGATAGGTATCTTCACCGTATCTTACGGTAATCCACATTTTGTAAGAGCGTTCAACCGAATTACCGCGAAATTTATAATCCCTTACCATACGGCGCACAAAACGCATATTACGTTTGTTAAGAACTATATTCCCCTGTTTGTCATATATACGCGACGAAAGATTTATATAGATTTTTAAAAGTCTTTCGCCGGGCAGATGGTCGGTTATTTTAGGGTTAAGTGCATGAAGACCCTCAACAATGATAACATCACCATCCGCAATTTTAATATGGCGGTATTCATTCTTGCGTTTACCTTCAAGAAAATCGAACTCAGGAAGATTCGTTTCATTGGTTTTCAGAAGCTCACCCATTGTTTTTTGAAAACAATCTATATCCAGAGCATCAACCGTTTCAAAATCAGGTGTACCGTCGGGAAAACGGGGCGCATCGCAATTATCCACGTAATAATCGTCAAGGGAAACCGTATGACTGTTTATACCCAGAGCGTAAAGATGTTCTCTTAATTTTTTGGCAGAGGTAGTTTTACCTGCGGAGCTGGGTCCTGCAATCATTACAATCTCGGTTCTGCCGCTTCGGGCTATTTCAAGAGCAATTTTTTTAATTTTATTATTATACCTGTTTTCACACTGAGATATAAATTTATCGGGCTGAGTTGCCGCGGCTCTTATATATTCAACAGTGTTATTCTTATTAGCCATACACACCCGCCTTTCTTTATTGGTAATCTTTAAAAAATGTTGATATTCTTTCTTTTTTCTCTAAAAGCTCAGAAAATCTTGATATGTATTCGAATGGGAATTTGTAGTTAAAAATCCGTTCGATTTTTTCAATTCCCGGTGAAAGTAATTTTGTAACACTACCTGCACCTACTGAAAGTATATGCTCATATTCTTCCATCATAAGAACATTATATTTACATTCTTTTCGTTCTTTGCACCAACCAATGTTTTCGAAGTTACCTAAAGCCTTGCTTTGTCGGTACATATAGTAGGGGTAATATCCTGCACCAACCAATGCGGTTTTAGCATAGTCGAGCATTTGAGAAACATTTTTTTCTGAAACAGAGTCACTTTCGTTTTCCGTAACGATGGTTGATGAACGTTTAAGTGCGAGGGTATGAACAGTAATATTCTCAGCACCTAAGGAAATGGCTTTATCCACACTGTTTTTAAAGCTTTCAAAAGTATCTGTCGGAAGTCCTGCAATCAAATCCATATTAATACAATCAAAACCGATTTCACGGGCTGAATTGTATTTTTCTATTGTTAGCTCCGCAGAGTGTTTTCTGCCGATAGCCTCAAGAACAGAATTTGAAAAAGTCTGGGGATTAATACTTATTCTTCCCACATTATGTTTTTTGAGAACATATAATTTCTCGTCGGTTATTGTATCGGGTCTTCCCGCTTCAACGGTATACTCGGTACAATTACTCAAATCAAAATTATCCTCAATAGCCGTTAAAACTCTGTCCAAATCCTCTGCCGAAAGGGTTGTGGGCGTACCGCCACCCCAATATACGCTTGTTAATTTAAGCCCGTTTTCTTTTGCCTTTTTGCCTGTGAAAACTATTTCATCACAAAGTTTATTAACATATTCGGGCATTAATTTTTTAGCGGAGTCCGTACCGATTGAGTGAGAAACAAATGAACAATAACTGCATCTCGTAGGGCAAAAGGGAATACTCACATAAAGGCTGAATGATTTTTCGTCAATTTCCTTTATAATTTCAAGCTCCGCTTTCGCTACACTAAGGGCAAGCTCAGTTTTTTCGAGTGAAGCAAAGAAATGATTTATAAAATAATCCTTTGCGGTTTCCTCGTCGGTTTCAAGCATTTTATTCATTATAAGCTTGGAGGGTCTTACCCCTGTAAGCATTCCCCATTCCGGGGCATAACCACAAAGCTTTTTCAACAAAGGGTACGCCAACGACAAAAGCTCGTATTCCTCGTCAGTAACATCCTCTGATTTAATGACTTTTTCATCAGAAACGGTTTCTCCGTTATATGAAAAAGAAGATTTAAATGTTACTGTTTCATCATTATTTATTATTTCAGTATAAAAATAATTACCCGAATCCTCAGTAAATCCTCTTAAAACCGTATTCTTTTCTAAAGGAAAAAACAAAAACAGTAGTTTTTCCGTTTCGTATAAATAGTTATGTGATATACAATATAAATTCATCTTAAATACATATTATATTCTGTTTCGTGTTTTACTGTTGTAGCCTCCCCGTGACCGCTGTATATAACTACATCCTCGGGAAGCCTCTTTATTTTTTGTAATGTGTTTAAAAGCACCGCCATACTTCCGCCGTGAAAATCCGTACGACCCACACTGCCTTTAAAAATCGTATCACCCGTAAAGATAATCTTCTGGTCTTTTGAGTAATACATAACGCCACCCTCCGTATGACCGGGTGCGTTTAATATTTCAAAACCAATATCACCGATATTTATTTTATCACCGTTTCTCAAAACCTTATCGGCAACACAGGGGTAAAAGGGTGCTCCAAAAAGTGTCGCAAGACTTAAAAAACCGTCTCCAAGTGCACCACTGTCTTTTTCACCGATTAAAATTTCGCTTTCAGGGAATTTTTCTTTCAACCTGCTGACACCTTGAATATGGTCAAAATGACCGTGAGTACAAAGAATATATTTCAATTCTTTCATACCCGATTCGTCAATTGTCTTTAAAAGCGAGGGTGTGAAATCACCCGGGTCTATTACCCCGCCCACTTTGGTTTTTTCGTCGCAGATTATATAGCAGTTGGCACTTACAGGACCTAAAACAAGGGTCTTAATATACATTTTTAAACACTCCAGATGTCAGTATCAAAACAAATTGTTACAGGTCCGTCGTTAACAAGCTCAACCTTCATATCCGCACCGAAAATACCCTTTTCAACCCGCTTGACACCGTATTCCGAAAGCTTCTGACAATATAATTCATACAATTCATTAGCACGTACAGGCTCCTCGCTTGGTGTAAAGGATGGTCTGTTGCCTTTTTTACAGTCGGCACAAAGGGTAAACTGAGAAATGGCAAGAATATCACCCTCCACATCAAGGACGGATAAATTCATTTTACCCTGTTCATCCTCAAAAACACGCAAGGAGGCAGTTTTTTTAGCCAATAAATCCGCGTGCTTTTCCGTGTCACCCTTGGCAACACCTACGAGTATCATATAACCTTTACTCGAAGAGCCTACAATTTTACCGTCAACGCTTACCGAACTTTTTAAAACTCTTTGTATTACTGCTTTCATGAGTTACTGCTCCTTGTTACGCTGATAACACCGTTAATGTTTTTCAGCTTTGAAATAACCACATTAAGAAAATCCGTACTCTTAACGGTAATTGTAAGGTAAACATAAGCCTTATCGTCTTTAAGCTCACGGGTATTAATAGCATTAATCATAACTCGCATGTCCGCAAGGAGCGTTGCCACATCCGCCATAAGAGCAACTCGGCTTTCACAAAGAATTGCAAGACCCGCCTTGAATTCCTGCATAGAGTTACCCGTAAGCCAACGGGCACTTACCCAACGCTCAGGCTCTTCGCAGGTGGTAATATCCTTGGGCACATTAGAGCAATCACGCTTATGAATTGACACCCCGTGACCACGGGTAATAAAGCCTATAATTTCATCACCCGGAATGGGAGCACAGCAACGGGAAAGCTTAATAAGACAGTTGTCGATACCCTCAACCGTAACACCCTCACCAACGGCACGCTTGGTTGACTTGGAACTATCCTGAACCTTAATTTCTTTAGGCTGATTAAGGGATGCAATACGGTTATACTCATCTCTTATAAACGGCATAACCCTTGAAAGGAATATTCCGCCATATCCGATAGCCGCATAAAAATCATCAACCGTTGAGCAATGCTGTCTTTCAGCAAGAGCTTCAACAAGAGCTTTATATTCCTCGTCTGTAAAGCGCATTTTATTGCGCTTGATTTCTCTTTCGAGCTCCGTGCGACCTTCAACGATATTTTCATCGCGGCGTTCTTTTTTAAACCAGGCGCGTATTTTGGTTCTTGCACTACTTGTTTTTACTATATTGAGCCAGTCACGACTGGGACCCTTACCGGGTTGGGACGAGGTGAGAATTTCCACAATATCGCCTGTTTGAACCTTATAATCAAGAGGCACTATTCTGCCCCCTACCTTAGCACCAACCATTTTAGTACCTACGGCAGAGTGAATGGCGTAAGCAAAGTCAATTACCGTTGCACCTGACGGAAGGTCGATAACATCACCCTTGGGAGTGAAAACAAAAACCTCTTCGGGCACAAAGTCACTTTTAATTGTACGTACAATATCCTTAACGTCATCCGCTTCCTTTTGTGTTTCAAGAAGCTGACGAATCCAGGCAAGTCTTTCTTCAATATTCTGTTTACCCTTAAGACCCAATTTGTATTTCCAATGGGCGGCAATACCGAACTCCGCGGTTTTGTGCATATCCCAGGTACGAATCTGAACCTCAAAAGGAATTCCTGCCTTACCGATAACCGTAGTATGGAGTGACTGATACATATTTGGTTTTGGTGTGGAAATATAGTCCTTAAATCTGCCGGGAATGGGCTTAAACATATCGTGAATAATACCCAAGCAGTCATAGCACTCAATAACTGAATTCACAATAATTCTCACGGCATATATATCGTAAATCTCATCAAAATTCTTGTTTTGCATATACATTTTACGGTATATGCCGTGTACACTTTTAATTCGTGCTTCAAGGGTAGCTTCCGGCACCACCTCACGCACTCTTTCACCAATTTGCTTTTTTATTGTTTCAAGAAACTCGTTATGGGATTTACCCTGTTTCGAGAGTTCTTGTTCAATCTCGCTGTAGCCTATGGGGTCAAGGAAGCTGATGGCCCTGTCTTCAAGCTCCTCCTTAATGGCTCTGATACCTAAGCGGTGAGCAATAGGAGCATATATTTCAAGGGTTTCAAGAGCTTTATCCCTTCTTTTCTGGGGTGAAACGAAGTTAAGGGTTCTTATATTATGCAGACGGTCCGCAAGTTTAATAATAATAACTCTGATATCCTCGGACATAGCAAGAAGCATTTTTCTGACATTTTCCGCTTGTTGCTCCTCTTTATCCTTAATATCAAGGGGCACCTTACCCAATTTTGTCAATCCGTCAACAAGGGCAGCAATTTCACCGTCAAACTCTTTTTTTACTTCCTCAAGAGTCAAATCCGTATCTTCAACAGTGTCGTGAAGCATAGCAGCAGAAACAGACTGATAGTCCATACCGTAATCAAGCACGATTTTTGCAACTGCCACAGGATGAATAATATATGGCTCACCGGAGTGACGTTTTTGCCCGTTATGTCTCTGACGTGCTATTTCAAAGGCTCTTTCTATAACGGCAACCTCTTTTTCGTTAAACTGCGCCGCTGCTTGTTCTCTGAGCTCGTTATACATAAGCTCAACATTCATATTTCCGTCCACATTATCACCCCTTTTACATCGATTCGCGCGCTTTTACAGCACGTCTGAAAATCTCAGAATTATCCAAAGACGATTTTACATTTTCTCCGGGTAATATATATTTACCCTCTTTATAAATTATGATTCCTAATTGCACCAGTACATCCAGAGCAATTTTACAGCTCATTATTTTCTCTTCGCTTAAGCCTAATCTGTAACAGAGCATTTCAGCAGAAAATTTCCAACCGTTGTTGCCTTTAACGAATCTGTAAACATTGCCACAAAAATCCCTGTCAACACAAAGAGCTTTTTTGACAGATGCATCCAACTCATCACCACGGCAAAAGGCCTCATAATCATTCACGGATTTTATAACCTTTACATCGTCATAGGCACTCAGACGAATATCCTTTACCTGTATACTAACCTGTGTTTTACCCATATATTCATTAGCAGAAAGCTTAACCGCTAAATCGACCTTATCATTTACCGCGTAGGGGAACTCGCCCATTGTAACAGAAAACATAATTGCATTTATACTGCAACCGTTTTTACGCAGACTCAGGCGCAAGTGCTTACCGTTTCCAACAGCCTGAACGGTCACAAGCTCCATATTATATAACCCGAACAAGGGTTGAGGATTATCAGCACCGTATGGTTCGAGAACTTCAGTAGAAGCGAGAATATCCGTATTTATGGAAGAAGGGTTAAGCTTGCAGTCAATATTGAGAACAGGAACCGCCTCTTCAACGGTATCGGCATACTCATTTATCATTTTCCTGAATTGGTCTATATTCTCGCTTTGTATACTTAAACCTGCTGCAAGAACGTGACCGCCGTATTGTGTGAGCACACCTTCACAATAGCATAAAGCATCATAAAGAGAGAAGCCCTCAATGCTTCTTCCGCTACCCTTTGCTCCGTTTTCACCTTCGGATATAACTATACAGGGTTTGCCGTATCTTTCAACAAGACGTGAAGCTACTATACCTATAACACCCTGATGCCAGTTTTCACCCTCAACGACTATAACTTTGCTGTGTTTTATATGAGGGTTGTTTTCAATAATTTCAATTGCTGCCTCGGTAATACCACCTTCAACACTCTGACGTTGGGTGTTGGCATCGGATATTTCACGTGCAATTTCTTCCGCTTCGGCTTCATCCTGAGCCAAAAGCAGCTGCAAGGCTCTGTTTGCACTCTGCATTCTGCCTGCGGCATTTATACGGGGCGCAAAACGAAAAGCAAGGCTACCCGAATTAATAACCCCCGAAGGGTCGCAAATATCCATAAGCGCTTTAAGACCGGTTCTTAAAGCACCCTCGGAAAGGGCAGCATTCATAAAAGCAATGCCACTTCTTACAAGGATTCGATTTTCGCCCTTAAGGGAAACAATATCCGCAACCGTACCCAATGCCACAAGGTCACCGTATTCCTGTAAAAGGTCGTAGCCGTCGCCCTCCTCAAGGGCACATATAAGCTTAAAAGCCACTCCTACACCTGCCCATTCGGAAAATTCACAAAGTGAATCCTCACGATGTGGGTCAACTACGGCAATCGCCTCGGGCAACACATCACCAACCCTGTGGTGGTCAGTTACAACGACATCTATCCCCAAGGTACTTGCATAGTTAATTTCATCAATGGCACTTATGCCGTTATCAACAGTTATGATGAGGCTCGTACCACGCTCTTTGAGAATATCAATGGCACAGTTATTCATACCGTACCCTTCGCCCTCACGGTCGGGTATATAGCAATCTACGTTAGCACCCCGTGAAACAAGGTAGGAATACAGAAGTGCAGTCGATGTAACACCGTCCGCATCGTAATCACCAAAAACAGTTATTCTTTCACCGTTTTCGATTGCGGTCCAAATCCTGTCACAGGCATCCGCCATATCGGGAAGGGTAAAGGGGTCAATTAAATCTGTGTCGTACAAAAAGCTCTCAACTTCAAATTCATCCGTCATTCCTCTGGCACACAGAAGAAACGATGCAAAAGGCTCAATTCCGCAGTTTTCCGCAATATCGGCTGCAAGGTCTCTGTCGCAAGAAGAAACGACCCATTTCTTTCGACTCAAAAATATCACCCGATTTTAATTTTACATTTTATTATAACATTATAACGTAAGGTTTTCAATGTAAAATGCAAAATTCAAAATGCAAAATGCAAAATTTCGGGGCGAAGCCGATTATATATAAGGCTTCGCGTGTCAAAAAACCTAATCGAATTTTGGCGTATTTGCGAATAGAATTATATACCAAAAAAGTTCATAATTATGGTGTATATTTGTACACAAAAAGAGGGAAAAATATGGCAGTTTTCAAATGTAAAATGTGCGGTGGCGCTTTGGAAATTAACTCGGGTGACAGTGTTGCGGTATGCGAATACTGTAACACAAAACAGACGTTGCCGAAATTAGATGACGAAAAACGCACTCAGCTTTACGACAGGGCAAACTATTTCCGTCGTGAGAATGAATTTGACAAGGCTATGGGTATTTATGAAATGATACTCAGCGACGATAAGGAAGATTGCGAAAGCTATTGGGGAATTGTACTTTGCCGTTACGGTATAGAATATGTTGAAGACCCCAGAAGTCATAAGCGTATTCCCACCGTTAACCGCGCTCAGTTCACATCAATTTTTGATGACGAGGATTATAAAAATGCGATTAATTATGCGGATGCTTTACAAAAAGAAGTGTACGAGGCAGAGGCAGAAATAATTGATAAAATACAAAAGGGTATTCTTGCCATTTCACAAAAGGAAGAGCCCTTTGATGTCTTTATTTGCTATAAAGAAACAGATGCTTTTGGTAACCGAACTCAGGACAGCGTTTACGCCCAGGATATTTACACCGCCCTCACCAAAGAGGGTTACAAAGTATTTTTTGCAAGAATCACCCTTGAGGATAAATTAGGCTCAGCCTATGAGCCGTACATATTCGCGGCACTTAACTCCGCCAGGGTTATGCTCGTAGTAGGCACAAGCAAGGATAATTTCAATGCAGTTTGGGTTAAAAACGAGTGGAGCAGATACCTTAACCTTATAAAACAAGGTAAAGAAAAAACACTTATCCCGGTTTACAAAGATATTTCTCCATACGATATGCCCGAGGAGTTTCAGTATCTTCAGTCACAGGATATGGGCAAAATCGGCTACTTGCAGGATTTAATACACGGTATCAATAAGCTTGTTGAAGTTAATAAAACAACGGTAAAAGAAACTGTTGTTATAAATCAGGGTAATTCACAGGCGGAGCCACTTCTCAAAAGAGCATTTATGTTCCTTGAAGATGGGGATTTTTCACGTGCAGATGAATTCTGTGAACAGGTTCTGAATATCAACCCCGAAAATGCACAGGCATATCTGGGTAAATTAATGGTGGAGTTACGTATAAAAAAGCAAGACGACCTGAAGAATCAACCCCAACCATTTAACAACAGTAACAATTATCAAAAAGCAATTCGATTTGCTGACGAAAAGTTAAAAGCCGAAATTATCGGTTATAATGATTTTATAGCTAACCGCAATGAACAACAAAGACTGGAAAGCATTTACACCTCGGCACTCAATATTTTAAACACCTCCGACTCCCATACGCTTATTCTTGAAGCCGCAGAACGTTTTGAAGCAATAAAAAATTACAAGGATTCTGCCGAACTCAATAAAAAATGTCTTGAAAAAGCAGAGGTTCTGAAAAAAGAAGAAATTTATAAAAAAGCCGACGAAGTTTTTAACAACAGCCACAGATGGGCAGGAAAAGATAATGATATAAATGCCTTTGAAGAATCTGCACGATTATTCCGTTCAATACCCGGTTGGCGAGATGCAGACGAGAAAGTGCAAAAATGCCACGAAATCATTAACGAGCTCAACGTCAAAATTGCAGAAGAAAAACGCGAACGGGAAAGACTTGCTGAAATAGAAGGACAAAAGCTGAAAAAACGTAATAAAATATTAAAAATCGGTTCTGCGGTAGCGGGTGGTGTTGTTTCATTAATTGTTGTATTTACTATCATCCTTAATTCTATAATAATACCTACCAGCAAATATAATAAGGCAGTAGAGTTAATGAACAACGGCTGTTATAATAGCGCGATTAAATATTTCGAGGATTCAGGATCTTATAAAGACAGTGAAGAAAAGATTAAAGAGTGCCAAAAGTTAATACTTACAGTAAAGCTACCCCCTGATCAGGCTACTGACTACCTTTGGTTCGGTAAGTATGAGCAAAACAACGACACCTCAAATGGTAAAGAAGATATTGAATGGCTTGTGCTTGATAAGCAGGATGATAAAATTCTTGTTATCAGTAAATATGCTCTTGACTGTAAGCCTTACAATGATGAGTGTGTGGGTGTTACTTGGGAAACCTGCACACTCAGAAATTGGTTAAACAATGATTTTATCGATAATGCTTTCACAGATGAAGAAAAAGCAATGATAGCTACAACCACTGTTACGGCACACCATAATCCACATTATGATACTTCCCCAGGTAACGATACACAGGATAAAATTTTTCTATTGAGTTTAGGCGAAGTAGATACCTATTTTTCGTCTGCTGATGAAAAAACGTGTCAGCCTACGTCTTCTACGATATGGAGTGGTGCCTGGGCAGATAGCAGTAACAACTGTATTTGGTGGTTACGGTCGCCAGGCGACAACCAAGAGCATGGCACCTTTGTCTGTTACGATGGCGAGGTTGCTGTGGGTGGCACTTCTTGTTCTGTCGACTGTAATAATTATGCGGTGCGTCCCGCTATGTGGATTGAAATCAAGTAAACATTCATAACACTTTAACCCCACTACCTTTACGGCGGTGGGGTTTGTTGGTGTTTTATGCTCTTGTTCGCGAAGCCTATCATCCCTGTGCGTAAGCATAGGGAGGGGGACACCGCCGCAGGCGGGGTGGTGGGTAGTTCTCTTACGGTTATTCTTCAGTTTGTTAGAACAACCACCCACCGTAAGGGACGGATCCATCCGTCCCGAGAGTAAGGAAAGTAAGTTTTACTGTATAACATACTGCAAGGATGAGCTTTATCTTTTTGCGGTACGCACAGGTGCGTACCTTACGGTTCTTCTATCTAACTGAACAACTAATGGTTAGAGAACTACCCACCACCGTTATCCCTATAAAGATGATTTACAAACAAACTGATTGGGACTCTCCACCGCTCCGATTAAACTTTTTCATAAATATAACAATTCACACGTTTTTTAACCGATTTTTACAAATACTTGTTTCAGGGCGGTCCCCCTCTCTCCTTACGCAGAGAGGCGAGGCTTCGCATTACAACAACTTTATCTATAATCGGCTTCGCCCCATCTCATTTTGCGTCAGCAAAATATATCGCATACATCGTATATATCGCGTGTCAACATATCGCACCGAAGGTATATCGCTTCACGAAGTGAACTTTACAATCGGCGTTAGCCCCTCTTCTCTTATCTTTTCTCTCTTATCCCTTATCTGAAAAAGCCTTCCGCCGAAACGGAAGGCTTTTTCTTATGATTTAAGGAACTTCTCAACTACGGGTAAAATCAGAAAGTCGGTCTTTTTAAATGCAGTACTGTGACCGCCGTTTAAAACTATTACTTCCTCGGCACCCTCAACGGCTTTGGTTATTTTTCTTGAGTGACGACGTTTAATCATATCGAACTCGCCGAAAACGTTTAAAAACGGTATTTTAAGAACAGAAAGTTTCTTATAAGTAAGTTTCGGTTGACCAACCATCATACCCTCAATTTCACGGCGTCTTATCCACTCGGGGTCTTTAGTAATAGCCGCTTTAATTGCGTAAATACGGTGGTCTTTAATAATACCTAACTGGTCCCCCGTCCTTGTTCCCCTTGTGTTAAGGTTTGAACCGAAAACCGCAAGACGAGAAACGTAATCCTGATACTTAACACTAAAACACATACCAAGGTTTCCGCCGTCGGAAAAACCGCAGATATTAGTTTTCTTTACTCCCAGATGGTCAAGGAGTGCTTTCAAATCGTCGCAGAATAAATCAAAGGTAAGTTTTTTGTCACCCAAGGGGGTTTTTCCCGTACCGCGGGTTGAAAAACGGATTATTCTATAATCCTTTGACAGGGGTACATATAGATCCCCCTCAAAGCAACGGTAGTCACCCCCGTTACCGTTAAGCATAACAAGATTTTCTCCATCAGGGTTTCCGCTTACATGATACTCAAAATCAAGCCCGTCGTGCTTAAAAAATGAGTGTTCTATTACATTCACATTATTTTCCATTTTACACCTCTATAATATTTTCAGGAACTTCGTTAAGGCAAAGTATTGTAAATTTACCGTTTTCTAATTTCTGTCTGCTAAGACCTGTTTTTTCAAAAACAAATCCGTCGGGAAGTATAATTTCACCGTAAATTTCTTGGGGTTTCTCTATTTCAAGGGTGATTATATTTCCCCTCTTGTTCCACGAAACATTCACTCTGCCCTCGGTACTGTCATAAAATGCGGTAACCTCCGTGAGGGGAGCAATGAAACAGGGTTCGATATTAAGCTCCTTACAATCATCTTTGCATGGGTTAACGTTTATTCCCGCAAAATAACGCATAAATACCGCGGAAACATCCGAATAATTATGATGATTAAGGGAATCGGGGAATTCATTTTCGGGGTGGAAATTCTCTGGCAAAGCGGTGTAACCACGTTTAACCCAGTTACCGTAAGAGGGATAATCGGGTCTTGCTATCATTTTGTAAGCCAAATCCGCCCTGCCGTAATCGCAAAGCACTCTGAATATGGGCCTTACACCGATAAAGCCAAAGTCAACGTGGTCACCATCATTTTCAATTATTTCAACGAGTTTTCTGAATGCTTCCTGTTTTTCGCTTTCGTCAAAGACATTGTAATATATAGCCATTGACTGCGACGTCTGGCATCTGCCTGCGGCAGTCATTGTTTTAAAATCAATGAGGTATTTTCTTACTGCCGAGCGTATTTCGTTATAAAGTTTTTCACAAAACTCTTTCTGCAACTTCATACCCATAACGTCAAACATATAGGCACATTTGTCCAGGTAATCCATACCCATAACGCTACAAGTAAATTCCAAGGGTGCTTTTATAACCGTTACGGGGCACCAGTCACCAAGACCGAACGCCATTGTACCCCTGTTATTTCGTTTTCTTGCGAGGAAATCCGCGTAACGCATAAGCGCGTGGGCACTTTCCTCCATTATGGTTTTATCCCCACGATAAATATACTCATAATACGGAATGTAGGCTAAAACACAGTCCCACGCAGTACCGAAACCTCTACCGTAGCCCCATTTATCCGTAGGCACAATTCCGGGAATCATACCATTATCGTCCTGTGCTTTTACAATATTACGCATCCACTCCCTGTAACTGTTTTCGGGGGTAAGATTCATAACCGTCTGTTCGCAGGAAATAGCCGCATCCCCTGTCCAACCATTCTTTTCGCGTTGGGGACAATCCATTGGGAAATAGTAAAAATTCGAAAGAGTGGAGTTACGAGCCATTGCCTGAAGTCGGTTTATTGTAGTATCGGAGCAACGGAAATTACCACGCTCCTTAATATCCGAGCTGTAAACCGTAAATGTAAGTAAATCTTCTGTAGCCTGTTCATCGGTTATACCGTATACAACACAATATCTCGCACCGTGGTATGTAAACTGAGGTACGAAAATTTCTTCCCCATTACCTTTAAGAACGTAAATATCCCTTTGAGAATAGCCATCGGGATAGAATTGCACGTTACTGATATCGGGATTACCGTTTTCATCAAGATATTCACCGAACTGTAAATCTATTTTTTGTCCGCGGAAGCCTTTGATTTTAAGCTTTTCAATCCCAGCACAGGTGATACCGAAGTCGTAAAGCCAACCCTCGCGCTCCTTTGTAGGAAAATCACGACAATCCTTGCACACGCGTTCGTTTGCCCTGAAGGGTGCAGTTTTGCATTTATATATTTTTACGGGCTTCAGCTCCCTTATAGGGAGTATGGGCTCCGCCTCGCAAAGGCGTTTTTCACCCCTTGGGGTAGTGGCAATTTCAGAAGATTTCCAATCCACATCCTGAAAATCAATATCCGCCCAGTTTTCTTTTTCGTTTCTCGCATCATAAAAGCAACCTACCCGTAAATCGTCAAATAAAATTCCCGAAGGTGCGGTTTTTACTCTTTGGTCAGCTTCAAAATGATACGTCTGCGTTGCTATATCCGTAACATCAATACTAAAAGCAACCGAGGGTGCACCACGAAAATCCGCCTTATCAAAATCCCATATTTCGCCACCGGGTGCATTCTGCATACCGTTCCCGAGTTGTATACCCAAAACATTTTTACCCGCTTTTAACAAGGGTGTAATATCATATTCGTCATAATAAACTATATGGTCGGGGTTTGAAATATAGGGCGCAAGTATGCCCTTTGTGATTTTTTTACCGTTAATATATACATCATAGAAACCCGCACACCCTATGGTAAGTATACCTGTTTGGGGTTCATCCTGAATAACAAAAGTTTTTCGGAACAGGGGTGCAGCAACATAGTTTTGGTATGTTGAATATTCATACGTAGCACAAATAAATTTTTTTGAAAGCATAAAAACACCTCCACATTTAGTTATATAATACTCCAAGTTAAGCGGTATGTAAATATTTTTTTGGTTGACGGATTACCTACTTTTTAGTAAAATATTCTCTATCAAAATTAAAAGGACTTTAAAATGGAACTTTCAGAATATTTTATTACTCAATGCCGTGCTATGGGTGTTGTTTTACGCACCGCTTCACCCAATATCAAAAAACTCGTTTCGGGTAAAAAGGGTAAGGACCCCGTAGGAATTGCGGCAACATACACCTTTGACAAATTCAGTTTACGCATCATTTACACCGAGCAGGGCAGAAATGCCTATGCTCAACAATCAATATGGCTTACCTTTTCTTTAGATGATGAGCCCACTTTCCCCTTTTCGGTTTACGATATTCTCGCTTTCTGCGAGCCTTCTAACTTTAACTGCTACACCTACACTTATGTAGACTCCAAAGAGCTTATGCAGGATTGCTTCGGTGAAATAACGGGACTTTTACTTAACCTTATTCCCCAACTTGACCAATTACTTGAAAAAGGTGTTGAGAAAAATCGTCTTATAACATCCCAAAAAGAAAGCATAAACCGTTATTTTGGTGATAATGTTATTGAAAGTAGCGAGATGTTAGGTGCAACGGGTGACAAAATTTTTAACCTTATGCTTAAAAATTACTTTGATGCACAGATAGAATGTGCCGTCATAGGCTCTCAGTCACTTTTTTACGAGGGCAAAACCGAAAAAGCACTTAAAAAACTGAAAAAATCAAAATTCCGCACCCAATACCACGAAAACCTTATTAAATACCTTGAGAATGGCGGTAAACCACTTAAGGAAAATGAAGTTATAAAAGAGGCTTCTATAAAAAAAGGCTCAAGCCGTCACGGTGGCGGAATTAAGGGTATGCTGAAGTACGGTGCATTTTCACTTCTTTTTACTCTCGCTATTTCAATTATAGCCATTCCCCTTTATTACGGCTTATGTATGTTGGTTTTCAGAGATAGTTTTTATGTTATGGGGCTTTTAGAAAATATTGTTTTATTCCCTGCTTTTTGCGTTTTACCCGGTTGTGCAATTGCAATACATTTACTTAAACGCAACAAAAAAGACAAAAAGAATGGCTCACAGAAGGTCCACTCTCCGAAGCTCAATTCTGCCACACTTATGTTTATAAAGTGCTTCACCATATTAGCTGAATGTCTGCTTATTTTAAGTTTTGTTACAAGCCTTAATTCCACCACGGTTTTTTACGAAAACTCATTTAAATACTCTGAGGAAGATTTCCCCCTATCACAAAATGAGTGTCAGTATGATGTAATTGACTGTTTCGCCATAGTAGAGGGATACGAAATCGACGGTAAATTTCAAAAAGACCCCCATATAGTAGCCGTTACCACAAGCGGTACAAAAATTGATTTATACAATTCATCGTGTTTTTCAACAGAAGATTTCAAAGAAAAAACTGAAACTTTTTTAACCGAAAAAGGCATTGAAATAAAAAATGTAAAAACCATATAAAAATACTACCCGAAGAAAAATCTTCGGGTAGTGTTATTTTATTATAATGTAACTTCACCGCTAAGGCGTATATCGCTTGAAGATGATGCGGCGTAAATACCGAATTCACCGGGTTCAACAACCCACTCATAAGCCTGATTCATAAGCCTGAATGCCTTGTAATCAAGGTTGAATTCAACCTCTTTGGTTTCACCCGCTTCAAGGGTAATTCGTTTGAAATCCTTAAGAAGTTTAAGAGGTGTAACAACGGAGCTTTCGCAATCTTCAACATAAATCTGCACAACCTCGTCCCCTGTTACCTTACCGATATTTTTAACTTTCAGTTTAACATTAACATCGGTGTCACCCGTTTTAGTAATCGTAAGGTCGGAATACTCGAAATCGGTGTAACTGAGACCGTAACCAAAGGGAAAAAGAGCGTCACCCTTACCCTCGTAATATTCGTTACTCGCACCGGGAAGCATTGAGTAATAACAAGGTATCATGGTTGACCTTCTCGGAAGCGAGAAGGGAAGCTTACCACCGGGGTTAACCTTACCTAAGAGCACATCCGCAATAGCCTGAGGGCCTTTTTCACCGCCAAACCAACAGGAAAGCACAGCATTTGAAATGTCACATTCCTCTTTTATGGCAAGGGGTTTACCATGAATCATAACAAAAACTATGGGTTTACCTGTTTCAGAAAGCCTTTTAAGAAGCTCACTCTGTCTTCCGCATAGGGTGAGTTCACATCTGTCCCTGCCCTCACCGCTTGAGATTGTATCATCACCGCCACAGAAGATTACAAGGTCACTTCTTTCTGCGTATTCTATTGCCTGAGAAATATTTTCCGTCTGCTTCTCACCTTGAATACCCATAAGGTGATGTTGGTCGCCTAAAGCAAACTGAAAATCACCGTCACTTATACCGCAACCGTCACATTGTAAAATCTCAGCTTCGGGTAACTCAGATTTCAAAACATCACAGATTGTTTTCATTTTTCTGTCAACAATTTTTGCGGAATAACCGCCAAGACGAACTTTATCAGATGAAGGACCGATTAAAGCAATTTTCTTGTATTTTTCCTTTTGGAGGGGTAAAATACCGTCATTTTTAAGAAGAATGATCGATTTCTGCGCTATTTCAAGTGCTTTATCCAGATGCGCTTTACAGTTAACAACATCCTTATAAGCATCCTCATCCGTATAGGGGTTTTCAAAAAGCCCTAACTCGAATTTTAATTTAAGCACTCTGCGACAGGATTCATTGATATTTTCAACATCAATTTTACCCTCGTTTACTAATTCTTCAAGGGAGTCGATCCAGAGTTTGTCCGGATATTCGTCACCACCCTGACAGTCAAGACCATTCTTTTTTGACAGATAAATAGCATCCTTAGGGGATTTCGCCATTTTATGCAGATAGTGAACACGTCTTAAACCACCCCAGTCGGAACGGCAGATACCCTGAAGTCCGAATCGTTCTTTAAGAACTGTTTTCAGATAATGGTTAGATGTCATTAAAAGGTCGCCGTCAATGGAGTTATAGCTAACCATAACATCCTTGGCTCCGCCCTCTTTTATTGCCGCCTCAAAAACAGGCAGATAACAGCTTTCAATTTCTCTGGTACCTGCTCTTGCTGTACCGCAGTTCACACCACCCTCGGGAATACCGTGAACGCAATAGTGCTTAGGCTCGGAAATAACCGAATCCTTCGCGGAAATATCCCCATTCTGATGACCTTTGACGATGTTTACCGCCATTTTTGTCGAAAGGCAGGTATCCTCACCAAAGGTTTCCTCGGTTCTTCCCCAACGGGGGTCACGGGCAACATCAAGGTTTGGTGCAAGAATTTCAAAAATGCCCAAAGACCTGGTTTCAGCTGCTATAACACGTCCTGCCTCGTAGGCATAACGGGGCTCAAAGGTTGCTGCCCAAGCCGTGGGAATGGGTAATACCGTTGCTCTTGTGCCGGCTATGCCGTGAAGTGCCTCGCCCGTAAATATAACAGGGATACCAAGACGGGAATTTTCAATAAAAAACTTCTGTAATTTATTCATCACCGAAGGTACACAGTAGTTATCGTGAATATAACCGAGACCGTCCGGGAAATCCTCACGGAGCTTATCCCAATAATAATCGGTATCGGGGGTTACGGAGCAATTATCCTCGGGATGAACTTTGGTTGCGTATTGACTACCAAATTTCATATCAAGCTGTGCAGCTTTTTCACGTAAGGTCATACGCGAAAGCAAATCCTCCGCTCGTTCTTCCGGAGAATACGCAGGATTTTTATAAACGGGTAAAAGGGACATTATAATCCTCCGATAATTATAAACCAAGTAATTTGGGATCAATAGGCTCAAAAATAAATGAATTCTGCAATGCACCGGCTTTCATATGCACCTTTTGATAAACCACACGATTTTGAGGTGTCAAAGTAAAAATCGGGTCATTACTTTTTCTGTTCATACCGCAAGCACAGTGGAATTTATATGTGCCGTAGGGAAGGGGGAAACAAATAAGCTCTTTATTTCCGATAAGACCACAGCTTTCGCCATTTATATAAAGTTCAAATCCGTTTGCTATACCTACAAAGGAACCCTGTCTGTAAACATAAACACAAGCATCCGGCGAAAAAGGTACGGGAGCCTTGCACGAAGGACACGGTGCACCGTTACCTGCAATATTGCTGACTTTGCCGCACTTTGGACATTTAACTCTGAAATTAGGTTTCATAATAATTACCACTTTCTTTTTTATTCTTCCACAACACTTGCTTTGTATTGCGCTACAGCTTCATCATAAGCCCTCATTGTTTCCTCTGTAGGAATATACTCTGCTCTTTCGGTATTTGCAATAGTGGGAGCATTACCCTTAGAGTCATAACAAGGTGTAAGGAAATCATTTTCGTAAAGAAGTCTGTCTTCCTCTTTACGGAAATCGGGAATATCGTAGGGTTTACCATATTCGAGAGCACTTCTGTGACCAAGAATTGCAACGGATGCCATTGTTGTTGCGAAGTATTCGTCGAATATGGGCTTTCTGTTTTCGCGGATAGCATTGAAGAATTCTCTCACTATAAAGAAGTCGCCTCCGCCGTGACCCGCTTTTTCTGCCGCTTCTTTTGCATCGGGCTCAAAGTCTGCTTCGTAAGAGCTTACCCTTTCCATTCCCTCGGGAGTATGCTCTTCGTTAAACGAAAGAAGAACCTTACCGTCTTCGGCACGAAGATTTTCAATCTGACCACGCTCACCGCAAACACGGTATGTATTTGCGTGACCGCCGAAATGGGACCAACCTGTTACACGGAACACGGAATCGTCATCGTTAAGGCAGGTTACAACTGCACTTCTGTCAGGTAAACGCCAATAAAGGCTACCGCCACCATTTTCTTCGTTAAGAGGTCCGAAAACGGGCATTGCAGTAACTCTCTTGGGAAATGCACCTGTAATATACATAAGTGGGCCTAAAGAGTGAGTTATATAGTAAATTCTGGGAATATGGTATCTCCAATGCTTTGAGGTGGGGCAATAGTGAGCAATTTCCTTCTGAGAAATAATGGGGTGGTTATATTCACCCTCGCAGAATAATGCTTTACCAAGAACACCTGAACGGTAAACCTTACGCATTTCCTGATTAAATTTCATAAAGGGATAGTTTTCGGCAATCATATAAAATGCTTTGCTTTTTTCACAGGCTCTTACAAGTTGAACGCCCTCGCCCATTGAAATATTTGAAGTACATTCACTTAAAACGTGAATGTTTTTTTCAAGGGCTTTTATAGCATAGGGTGTATGCTCGTGGAAGTAGTTGCAAAGGAAAACTGCTTCAAGACCTTCGTGATTTATAAACTCATCAAAATCAGTATATGTGGCAATACCTTCGTGGTCCGCTCTTGCTTTTTTAAGCTTTTCTTCGTCAAAATCGCAAACCGCAACAACCTCGCCGTTGTTTGCCGCAACACCGTCATAGAAACCGCTTCCGCGACCGAGACCAAATATACCGAACTTTATTTTTTCCATAACCAAAACCTCCATGGTTAATAATGTTTTATTACATATTAGCACAAATAAAAATGTTGTCAACCATTAAAATTATCAACATACCCCATAACATTCTGTTGGCGTTTTTCGCTTAATTCTGCATACATCCATTCACGTTTCTGACGTGAAATAGGCCACAGAAATTTGGGTACAATTCTGAGAATTCCTGTTACAGTGGGTACTATTGTGCAAAGGGCAAACTCCCAGAATTTTGTTGTATCGTTCTGTGCGCCGATTTCAAGACCCTGCACATAACCGATTTTTTTCATAATAAGGCTTGTAACGGAGCTTAAAAGGGCACTTTGAATTTTTAAGATAAGACCTTTCGCAACTCCCGTGGTTGCCTCCATACGATAGCCGTTTTTCCACTCGCAGTAGTCCATAGCCTCATTCCAAAGGTCCGCGTTAATAACCTTTGAAATACCCCAGGACCATTTCACAAACCACTCCTTAAGACCGAAGGCAATACACATGGGAACAACCCGTTTGAACATAGTCTTTTTCTTAGTCATACCAAACAAGAACAGGGCAATGGAAATGGCACTGTTATAAATATCATTGAAAATCCACAGGGATTTTGAAGAAAACCGCTTTCTTAAGGGACCTACAAAGGCATAACTTATACTACCGTTTGCAGATGAGGGTAAATTCAATAATGTAATCAACGAATAGTTGCCCAACACATCTATAAAGTAGTTGGTTTCACTTTTACTTATTGAAAAATTACCTAAGAATTCGGATGTACACATCAGGAGCACGGGGTAGTTTGATACAATCGCCTTCATACCCTGCCTGATGCTTGGTTTTTCAATGGATTGTGGCACACGCTCTTTGGACTGCATAAAGAACCAGAATGTGCAAAGGGATGAAATAAGAGCCGTACCGCCACCCATTACCATAAACACCGAGCTTAATTTCCAAGGAACTACCTTATTATTAACAAGGTCTATTAAAACGCCCATAATATAACGGGGTAAATCCTCACCCATAAAGCCCGTAAGAAGCTCCGCGAGGGTTATAAGGCGGATACGCTCGTTAGGGTTTGGCGTTATAGTGGACATATAACCGCTTTTGGCAACATTGGTAAATGTTCCCGCCGTTTCGTTAATAATGGCAAAAATATAATAGTAAATAAGTTTTGGAAGATATGTACCGCTCGTTGTACCGAAAAACAATGGTAAAAGCCAGGTAAACACACCCATAATCGTAAGGGGTATCTGCATACCCACAAGGTAGGGTCTGAATTTACCGATTCGGGTTCTTGTACTGTCAACAATGACGGAAACGAAAGTATCGTTTACTATATCCCAAGCAGCAGTAACAATATTCATTACCGCACTTACGGTAAAGTCAATATTAACTACGTCCCATATAAAACGTTCGGAGAAGGAATTAATATTAAAGGAGTTTGACCAGTCATTAAGAAGATATGACACAGTTTCTTTTACTCCGACGTAGTTGTGACCCTCATAATAACGTATATTTTCATCGGTAGAGGTAACTTCGGTTGAAGTGTTTAAATTTTCACTCATTGTGCCACCTCCCCTGATGTTTTACCGTCATTTATATTAACTACACATTCATCAGTAAACGTTTCACCCAGATATTCTAATTCAACAGTTATTGTAACGGGCTTTTCCGATGTTTTAATTCCTTTTACGTAACCCATTTCGTCAACAGTTGCGATACTTTCATCCGATGAAATAAACCGCACCGTATAGTCGCTGTAATCCTCAATTACCGCATTTACAATAACCGCGGACTCTTTACCTTCGGCAATGGTAATTTCACTTTCGGCTATATCAACACCCGCATAAAAATACTCAAATCTGTGAATAACAGAGTAATTAAACACAATATTCTTTTCACCGAAAGCACTGAGGGAATCGATAAAGTTATAGTCCCCGCTTACCGTGTAATTTCTTTTTATTTCTATGTATTCGATTTTATCGGTAAAGTGGTTAACTTTGGCATTTACAGAGAAACTTTCCGGAGTTACGTTTACCCCGTTAATTTCACAGTATTTATCTATTTCAGTTTTAATCTCTTTGGTTTTTTCCGTTAAATCTTCCACACCAAATGTGGTCTTTTCCTTGTTATCAATAACGGATTTTCCGTCAATTTCAAAAGTTATAAAGTAAAAATCCCCGTCAACAACAGTCCCGTCCTCATTCAGAAAATTCTCACCGTTTTCATCTACCTGACCAACTGAAAAAGCGGAAGTCAGACTATCAACAGACGAAAACTCAACAAGGGGTTTAATCCCTGTATTTTTACCGAAAACCCCTGTTACATCATCACCATAAATTTCATCAACCAAGGGAATGAAATAACTTTTAGCATAGGTAAATATATTTTTATCATTATCTTTACTATTGCCGTTTTTATCGGTAACGATGACACTTCCGTCATCAATGCTTACATCGGTATATGAATTAACTTTTATAAATTTATTGTTTTCGGCTTGTTTTGTTAAATCATATATGTACTCTGTAAGGTCATTGGTTTCGCCTGAAAGTTGAGTTTTACTTTCGCTATTCACCTGCGTATTAACTGACGACGAACTTTCACCCTCAATATTTTTAACCGTAACAACAAGGGTTGCCATACATAAAACCAACGCAAGTAAACTGCAAATGCCGAATAAAACAAACTGCTTTTTCTTGCCTGATTTTTTATTATTCATTCTTCGTCACCGCCTTCTCTTTTTCGTCGGATGACACAAAAACGGGCAATGATAAATCATCAATATTAACTTCGCCACGTTTTACCTTTTTACGCATTTCTACCCTTTTTATATCAAGCTCATCAATTTCGGGTGCTATATTTTTCTTTACAATAAGGTGATTAAGTATAAAAATCATCGCAAATACAAGGGAACAAACTATTGCACCAACACCTGATTTTGCTACTAAAAAACCGTCAAAAACCGAGGGCAAAATAAAACTTAAAACCGCACAAATAACGCAAAGCACAGCACCCGAAAGGGCTAATACCTTCATTACTTTTGCACCTTTTTTTATATTAATAAAAGAAAGTATCAAGCCGATAAAAATCCCAAGCCCCATCAGTACAACAAGCACCATAAGACCCGCATACAAAAGGCAAAGACCCGATTCCTCAGGGAAATACTCGGTTAAATCAAGTAGCACAAAAAGTGTACCATCGGAAAAGGCGTTATAAAAGCCCAATGCACTGAATGTGAATTTCGGATTAACTACATTAAGGTTAGTTAAAACAGTAAGGAAAGGTATGAAAATACTGCCAATTGCAAGGAGCATTGCAACTATTCTTAAAATCTGCAACGGTCCTTTAATAAAGTTAGTCTTTAGTTTTTCAATAATTATACGCGCAGTAGCATATTCAAGCTCACACTTTTTAGCATCGCGGGCGAGAAAATCTTTTTGTTGACTGTAAAAAATATTTACTCCGCAATGCTTACAGTTGGGTGCAAGGTCAAATCTTTTGATTTCACCGCCACAATTGGGACATTTCATTCTTCTACCTCCCTCACAATAAATATAGAACTCATTTATTTTTCTTCTTTTTAAATAATCCCCCAAGAAAACTTGTAGTATCGGTTGCTAAATCAATATAATTTGAGGCTCTCGTATAGTCATCATAAACATCATTTTCAATCATCACTTGTCGTCTTTTTGCTATAAGCTCCTCTTCCGCCTCAACCATAATATGGTCTGCAACCTCGTTAATTTCGTGTTTAATTATCTCGGAACGATTTTCTTTAAACATCTGTTTCGCCGTATCTTTGGCAAACTGCTTTTCTTCGGTTGTCATCTGGTAGGGTTTCGGAGTACAACGAGTTAAAAGAGAGTTGAATTTATCTGAAAGACCGCTTGAAACAAATTTCGCCTCAAACTCAGTACAATCCGCGCAACCCTCGCCCAAAGCATTTATCTGCGCTATAAATCCTTGAACCTCGGGTATTAAGCCTTGGGGTACGGTATAATATTTATTAAAAAAATCCACTCTGGAGTTGACACTGACTTTTACATATTCGTTCATAAAGCAATCCTCCGTTTTTATTTCATTTCACTTGAATCATTCAGAACAAGTGTACTTTGCATAAATAAAACATCCTGATTATTAAACTCCACAAACTGACCCAAAAACTGAGGTGATGCACGTCTTATATCAATAAGTGTTACCTTCTTATACCCTTCAAAAAACATTGGTGCAATAGCATTTGCATAAGAATCCCTGAAGATTATAAGTTCTTTATCAGTAGTGGCATCCGGATTTTCAATTTCAATAATCGCCCTGTTAGGTCCTGAAAGAAACATCTCATACGGGTCGGGAATAACCGTGGGGCTTTCGCTCTCTAATTTTGTCATATCGTATATGGGAAACTGTAATCCCGTTTCAATATCCGTAGCCGTACAATTGCTCAAGAAATCCGATTGGAGATAATACATTGTATCAGGCTCGATATTCAATGCCGATTGGCCGTGATATACCCCGTAAAAAGGTGTTTCAATTTTTTGCACCGTATACTCGGACTTAAGAGGAACCCCCATATTTTTTGAAATATGCTGTGCAACATCGGTTATTTTCTCCTGTCGCCAATGGGTATCGGTTGCATAATAATCGGAAAGTTCAAGCAATGGAAAAATATCAATATATTTTGCATAACCCATTTCATTTACCACTTTTTCAGAAAAAGCGGTATAATCCATAGCAAGATAACCTTCGCTTTCGGGTACGAAGCAATTCTTATCGGGTACTATTGTCAAATAGATTTTAGAATCCGTACCTTTAAGATAACTTTCATATATATACTCAAACCTGCTCGTTGCGTACGAAACGGAATCCTCGTCAATTGGATATGAGGATTTTATAATATATCCGTCATAGGAATAATAGCCGTTATTATCCTTTTGTAGCATTACCTTACGATTCACAAAACTTTTTAGTCCTCTGAACCCATCTCTCAATGGAAAATGGTCAAGAGAATAGGATTCAAAATCCGTCATAAATTTACCCGATAGAATATTATTAAATGTTACTTGGGGAAATTTTGCAAGTTTTCTTCGTTCGGTTTTCGAAATATCCTTATCGGGTAAGAATATACCACCAAGTGTAAACCCGAAGACGAAAACAACCGCAAGAAGGACTACAATAATATTTTTTGCTTTTTTCATATTAGTCCTCCTTTTAAAATCTGAAATACAAGAACGGGTTAAACGAGCCGTCTATAAGAAACGCGGTACATACCGCCAAAAGCATTATAATAACCGCAGGTTCAATAACAACAAGTACCTTTTCTCCGATTTTGTTACCTGAAATTTTACTGAATACTTTTGAGGGCAAGGGTGTTGCACCTATACAGGACACCACAAGAAGAACCGCAATGCTCTTAATGTAATATATCGTCTCTACAGATATAAGCGGATAATCCCCTGCACCGAACATTGCTCCCACGCTTACTATTGCATCCTTTACGGACACACTGTCGAATAAAACAAAGCTTATTGTGACAAAAATCAAAACGTAAATGTGTTTTAATACGTGTGTTTTATTTAATACCTTTAACAATAAAGTTTTTTCTAAAATTAAAAGCACCGCAAAGTACAAGCCCCAACATATAAATGTCCACTCTGCACCGTGCCAGAAGCCCGTAGCCATCCACACAACAAAAATATTTAAGAAGAAACGGGGCTTTGAAACTCTGTTTCCGCCCATGGGGAAATAGAGATAATCCCTGAACCAACTACCGAGGGAAATATGCCATCTTCGCCAGAATTCAGAAATACTCCCTGAAATATAGGGATAATTAAAGTTTTCGCACAAATCGAAACCAAATATTTTACCAAGACCAATTGCCATATCACTATATCCCGAAAAGTCAAAATACACGTGTAAAAGATACGCAATTGCGTAAACCCAGTAAAAAAGCACCGATTTATCATCGGACTCTTTAAAAACACTTACAACCTCGCCCAAAACGTTAGCAATAAGTATTTTTTTGCTTAAACCAACAACAAAACGTCTTACACCAAGTGCGGTTTTTTCAAGAGTATGAGTTCTGTTTTCAAGTTGTTTTGCAATATCGGAGTACCTGACAATGGGTCCCGCAATAAGCTGGGGGAACATTGCTATATATGCCCCGAGATTTATTATATTTCTTTGTGCCGCAACATCTTTGCGGTAAACATCTATAACATAACTTATAATCTGGAATGTATAAAAAGAGATACCAATAGGTAACGCAATCCTTAACAAAGGTATGGAGGCACCCGTCAAGGCATTGAAATTCTCAATAAAAAAGTCTGCGTACTTGTAATAACCAAGTATACCTAAACTTATAAACACAGAAGCGACCAAAAAAACTTTTGATCGCTTCATGCCGTTATACTTTTCTATAAGTAAACCAAATACATAACCTTGTATTATGGATATCAGCATAAAGATGAGGAACTTTGGCTCACCCCAGCCGTAAAAGAAAAGACTGGAGAGGAGTAATACCGTGTTTTTCAGTTTTTTCGGCACCACAAAGTACAATAACAGTACAATGGGTAAAAAATAAAATAAGAAAGGAACGCCGGAAAATAACATTGTTTACTCCACTCCGATTTTTAAATTGTGTTATGCTACGATAGCTTCGTCAACTACAACTTCAGCAGAAGCATAAGCGGCGGTAAGTTTGCCTGTGAATGTGTCAACAACGTCGCCGTTACCAAAGTATGAAACCATATAGTCTTCTACTGTA
Source organism: Acutalibacteraceae bacterium (assembly GCA_045592665.1). GTDB lineage: Bacteria > Bacillota > Clostridia > Oscillospirales > Acutalibacteraceae > DTU089. The sequence goes on along the minus strand of JAZNVE010000177.1, from coordinate 5,424 downwards.
ACGATAACAAGTTTTTCGGGGAATCCGCACATCCACTGTGTAGCCATAACGCTTGACTTAACTTCATCAGCGAGAGCAGCCATATCCGTACCCTCAACAACGTGATATGCCGCAACAGTCATAGTATTTGCGTTCATCATGTGCATAAGAGTAGCGGCTGCGTCAATTTTAGCAATTGACTCAGCGGGGAAGTGTGTAGTAGCCGTAAAACCTTCTACATCTTCAAGACCGTATACACCGGGGCCTTCCATATTCTGGTTAGCTTCGGTCATATCGCCACCTGCTGCAGGGAATTTTTCTGCATCTTCGTAACTTGCCCATACTGTGTTAAGAAGTTCAACAGGTGATGCAATTGTAGATTCTGTCTTTTTGTCGCCATCACCCGCACCGCAAGCAGCAAAAGAAACTACGAGCATAGCAACCAAAAGAATTGAAATTACTTTTTTCATTTTATTTTCCTCCATTTTAATTTCGGCAAATTCTAAAAACTAAATTCATTTAAGACTTGCCTTTAGTTTATGATACCATATATAAAGCACACCGTCAACAAATACACCAATATGTAAAAGTTTTTTTACATTTCGGAATATTATTCCATTTACTTCTTAAAAGCATCAAAAATCCCCTTGATTTTCGCTTCAAGGGGATTTATCTTATCAAAATGTTTTTCAAGTTTAAATTTATTTTTAAATTCGAAAAAGTATTCAAGCATTTTCGAGAACAGGCCTATTAAAAATCCGTTTACAACGGCGCATATTATAGTACCGAGTTTTACACCCTCAAACACACCGAAACCGAAAAATGAAAAGGACAAAATTATACCTAAAACCACACTGAAAAAAGCCAAGAACATCCGGTGATTCTCTATAAAATCTTAAAATTACAAATCATATTTCAGATAAATCAGGTTATCCATAGGACTATTGTTATAACTTTCAACTTCATAAAAACCGTATTTTTTATACATATTTATTGCGGGTTCAAGAAATGGTAATGTATCCAACAAAATATGCTTGTAGCCAATCTCTTTCGCCTGACTAATAATATGTTTTACAAGAAAACGTGCTATCTTTTTACTGCGAAACTGCGGTTTTATATAAAGTCGCTTCAACTCGCAATTTACGTCGTCGAGCCTTCGTAAACCTATACAACCAGCTAATTCGCCTTCAAAATATGCAAGATACAGTCGACCTTCGGGTCTGCCGTATTTTGTTTCCAGATGCTCTAACTCATCATCATAATTTTGGATACTCAGATAATCTTTAAAATTACCGTCACCCTCAATCAGCATATTTGTATATTCCGTAAATAAAGCCCGAACTTCGTCTTTATGAGTATACGCTTCAACTAATTTTATGCTCATAATTTTAACTCTTTTTCTTCTTCGAAAAAAGTTTTTTTAAACCATTACCCACAATGAGGAAAAGAAACTTAACAATAAGCACGGCAATAAGTGCGCATATTCCACCCACTAAAACACCGAAGAGCACATCGGTACAGTAATGAACCTGAACATAAATTCTCGAAAAGCCCATTATAGCCGCAAATATAGTAACCGGAATTCCCAATTTTTTATCATACCAAAGCAAGGCGAAAGCCGCCGCAAAAGCCGATGCTGTATGCCCCGACGGAAAAGAGAAGCTTGTGGGTTCGCTTATAATCTCGGGATATACGTACGTCTCGCCCCAAAAAGCATATTTTTCGGGATTCGACTCAAACAGATTAAACGGTCTTGGCCTTGCGAAAAACTCTTTGAGAAAAAGGTCATTGCAAATAAGCATAACAAGAAGAGCTACAAGAAGAGCTACAAGAACAGAAACACCCGCCTTGCGATACTTCTTAGTGAATAAAAGCACCAATCCGAGAACAATAAAAATTGCCCCTGCATTCCCGAGGGTTGTAATACCTTTCATAAGTGTATCGAGAAAATCATTATGAATACCTTGAATCCATTGAAAAACGCTAAGGTCAAACTGTAAAAAAGAATCAAATAAAGCTTCCATTTTCACCACTTCTTTCCTATCTTTCTATGATGGAAATTATAACATACCAATACATAAAAATAAATACTCAATACACAAAAAATCTGCTACCCACTCAGGCAACAGATTTTTGTTTACTTTCATATAAAATACTCAGCATTTTCCAGCCTTTTCCAAAGCCATATCAATATTATCCGCAAGCATTATCTTATCAAGAAGACCGGCTTTTTGGAGGGTTTTCATAGGTTGCTCGTTTACGTGGGAAAGGATGAGGGTTTTATCCTGTTTTTCGCACAACTTTATAATCGTTTCAAGGCTATGAATACCCGTTGCATCAATGGCAGGTACACTACGCATTCTGAGAATAATTACTTGCTTATTGGCAGTTTTTATAACATCGGCAACCTTGGTTGATGCGCCAAAGAAAATTGGTCCCGTAATTTCAAAAACCATAGTATTTTCGGGTACTTTTTTAAGGCGTATATTGGCATCGTCGGTGTTTTCGTCAATCTCTTTCCAACCGTGAGCATCCGTAACATCACTCATACGTTTCATAAACATAACCGTTGCGAGGATAATTCCCACTATAATTGCAACAACCAGGTCAAATACAACAGTGAGAACGAATGTAACAAGGAGAATAAGCGTATCACTCTTGGGTGATTTTTTGATAATTGCTACAAATTCACGCCACTCACTCATATTGTAAGCCACAACAAAGAGTATTGCGGCAATTGTGGGCATCGGTATGTACCCTGCTAAGGGCATAAGAACAACAAGCACAAGAAGAAGTACAACCGCGTGAATCATACCTGCCACAGGTGTTCTACCGCCGTTTTTAATATTTGCCGCGGTTCTCGCAATGGCACCCGTAGCGGGAATACCGCCGAAAAGAGCCGACGCAATATTACCCGCACCCTGAGCAATAAGCTCCGTATTTGAATTATGTCGGCTACCGGTCATACCGTCCGCAACAACGCAGGAAAGAAGCGACTCAACCGCCGCAAGTACCGCAATTGTAAAAGCATCGGGAATAATTGATTTTACGGTATCAAGGGAAAACTCGGGAATTGAGGGAACAGGAAGACTTGAAGAAATTGTATAAAGAGAGCCGATGGTGTTTACGTTCATATCAAACACCTTAACAAGCACTGCGGAAATAACTATCGCGAAAATTGAAGGGGGAATTTTTTTGATGAATTTCGGGAAGATTATAAGCACACCGAGGGAAACCGCACCAATTATAAGTGCCTCATAATTAAATGTATGGAATTGGTGTACAACTTCTTCGATTTTTTCGATTGTTTCAATGGGTGAATTTACAAATGTAAGTCCAAAAAAATCCTTAAGCTGACCTATAATAAGAGTAACGGCAATACCCGTTGTAAAGCCCGTAGTAATTGTATAAGGTATAAACTTTATAAGACTACCCAGTTTAAACACGCCCATAAGCACAAGCAATATACCCGCAATAAATGTGGCGAGAACAAGTCCCGAAAAACCGTTCTCAGCAACAATACCCGCAACAATTGTTGCGAATGCCGCCGTAGGACCAGCAATCTGAACACGGCTACCACCAAGCATTGAAATAACGAAACCCGCAATAATTGCCGTATAAAGACCCTGCTCGGGAGTAACGCCCGACGCAAGAGCAAGAGCAATTGAAAGAGGGAGCGCAATAATAGCAACAATAATACCCGCCGTAAGGTCCTTACCAAACTGAGCACCGCTATAACCCTTAAGGGATGTAATAAGCTTGGGTTTAAAAATTGATTGTTTTGATTTTTCCATATTTACACCATTTCCCATTAAATTTACTGCTTGATTATATGCCTTAAATCGTCACTTTTCAAGAAAAATCATCACTTTTAAAATAATTCTATGTTTTGTTAAAAACCAACAAACCAAAAGCGGTTATTATGTGCAAAATGCAGAGCAACAGACTTACAAATGGAACACAAATCCCTCTCTCGTGCCGTCAGGCACATATCGCACCGAAGGTATATCGCGTGTTTCAACACATATCGCTTTCCGCAGGAAAATATCGCAAATCCCAATAGGGATTTATATCGCTCCAATAACAAAAAGCCGTTGACCGGAGGGTCAACGACTTTTATGTTATTGGAATAATTAGTCCTTGATAGCTGCCTGGCGAACAGTTAGCAAAGTTGGGAATTGTGTAATTCCCTACCTGATTTTGAATCATTTATAATCTTCAACAAAATATGCGTTAGTGTTCGCCTTTTTTCCTGAAGGACCTATCACTTCAATTCGGAAGTATACATCCTCGTCCTCCAGTTGAAAATCTGCTTGAGTTACATATTCACCCTCAGGAGCGTGTAAAGCTTTTGAGCGTCTGCCTGCAGTAGAAAGTGCTATACGCTGAGCCTGTGAACATTCAATGTGAACCTTGCCATCTTCTAATGTTAGTTCAAAAATTCTCGGCTCACGGGTACAATAAAATGACCCACTCTGCATAGCAGATATAACAGATTCATAGCTGAGAGAGTCACAGAGAAAAACTGTTTTTCCTCCAAAGCTATCGCAACGAACATCACCAAAAGGAAATTCATTATGATTATCATCTGCCATAGTACAAAACAGTCGCTTTCCACTACGGAGCATTTCATCATAAACCTGCTCTTGTCCGTCATCTCCGCCCTCAATAAACACAGAATTGTTATATATTTCAACAATACTGCAGCCTTCTAAGTCACGATAATCGTCAAGACACTGCATTGACCAATAAGGATGATTATACGCAACTATAAAGCCTAATTTTTTAAGCTTCTGTATATATTCATTTACGGCTTTCATATCTCTGTAGTCGGGAGTAGCAGGGAGCACAACTTCTTTGTCGCCATTTATATTGAATGCATTGAGGTGATAACATCTTCGGAACTGACTGCTACTCACAATATTGTCGCTGATATCCGCCTCAAAAGAATTAATGGCAACAAAATCATCTGTGCAAAAATCTCTGTGGTCAAAATAATTATCGTGGTCCGAAAATGCAACTATGCTGTATCCCTGTTCTTTATATGCATCACGGATCTCTTCGGGAGTTTTTCTTCCGTCAGAGAGGGTAGTATGACAATGCAGATTTGCAATATATTGTTTTTTCTCTTTGGAAATCAGAATATGCTTCATAAGTTTCTCCTTCAGTCACACTTTCATTTTTTGTTTTAACAGAAGTGATATAATTTACTTAAAGTATATCACATTCAAAAGCATAAATAAACCCACAAAACACAAAAATCCCCACCGATCGCTCGATGGGGACGGTCTGATTGTCAGGTTAGGAATGTAATAATCCCCGACTTTGGTATAAGTAATCTTGTTTTCCATAAAATCAATCCTTTCGTTACATTATTTTTGATTGCGAGATAATATTATAATGTAATTACGGATTTGTCGAGGATGTCAAATATAAGAAAAAGCC
>JAZNVE010000176.1:0-6822 GCA_045592665.1 Acutalibacteraceae bacterium | reverse complement strand
GAACCCCAACAAACAGAGTCAGAGTCTGTCGTGCTACCGTTACACTATCCCGCTAGGAACGTGTGATATTATACTATCAGTTTTCCCGAATGTCAATAGTTAATTCCAAAAAAATTATTATTTTTATTTAAAGGCTTTATCATAAGATTTTGCCCATTTTACGACCTTTTCCTTATCCCATTTATTCGGCATACGTGATGTGACTGCCAGAACCTTGCACATTTTTGCACCTATTCCCATTACAACTGCTACAAGGTGTTTATTGTTATTAAGGCTCTTTATTTTTTTAGGTATTTCGCTTTTTATTACCTTTATTGCTTCCTCGGGAGTTGTAAGCCCCGAGATAATTTTCATATCGTCCTCACTTGCAATTTCGGTTGAAAATAAATAGTCAACATCTTTAACGTCCAGTTTAAGTAACGCACCCTTTACACATTCAACCGGAGATAAAAGTGCACCGATTTTTTTATAATACCCCACCTGATAACCCCATAAGGTTTCGGCGGTGTAAAGTTCGTTTTCGTCCTCCGATACGGTATCCGCGAGTATTTTACCCGCCATTATGGCGTTTGCTATACCGTTACCGATAAGGGGCATTGGCATAAAGGCACAGTCACCTATTGCGGCATAGCCGTCGGCTACCATTACGGATAAATTGTGTCTTACGGGTATTTGAGCAAACTGACCGCCTCTTAATTTTTCTTTTCCTAATCGGGGGTTTGTTCTGCGTAAAAACTCGGTAAATTCAAGGGCTTCTTTTTCGTCGTAGGGCTTGAATCTGCCTATGAGCACATCGGTGTATTCATCGTGGGAGGCAACCCAGCTTATACCCGGATGACCGCCTGCGAAAAGTATGATTTTAAATTTACCTAAAATCTCATCATCGGAGCACTTGTTATAAAATGCTCTGTAAATCGTAATTTTGCCCCCATCTTCGATTTCATTCTGAATCATAAGATTTTGGGGGAGATTGCGACGCACGGGTGAATTCATACCGCAGGAGTCAATAACCAAATCAGCCGTCACATCGCCCTTTGAGGTTTTAATACCCACTACCCTGTCACCATCAAGAATGGGACCCGTAACCTCACAATCGTAAACTATTTTTACGCCCTTTTCCAAGGCTATGTCTATAAGATATGTATATAAGTCCTTGCGTTCCATTATAATTTGCATATCTTTTTCGGTTATATACTGAGTAATAACCTTTTTTGAGGAAGGACCGCAGAAGGTCATATTCTCTTTGTATTTGAATTTATCCTCAGAGGGCATCGGTAAACCTGCAAACTCAAGAGCTTTCGGGTCAAACATATCCGTCCAATCGTGACCGAGTGTACCTTCACTGCCTTTTTCGTAAACAGTAACGTCAAAGCCCTTTTCCGAAAGCAGAGCCGCCGCCACGATACCGCCGTGACCCAAACCTGCTACAACAATATTTTTACCCATACGGCACCTCCACAAGTAACTGATTTTATTTTGACATATTATGTGAAAAATATCAAGATATTCCTTGGTTGATTTTTACTTTGGGGTATGATAAAATTATTTCATCTTTTAAAACGAGGTGTGTTTATGGGTATTTTAATTGAAAATTTAAAGATGATATGGGAAACTAACCCTCCGGCAATGTTTGCAACGGTTTGTCTTGTTCTTTATTTTATGGGTATGGCGGTTGTTTTTATTTCCAAGCCCTTGAAAAATGCCGAAAGCTTTTCTATAAAACCCGTCGATAACGCAGGTAAAACCGAAATCCGTGTTTATTACGGCGGTATTTCATTTGCCTTGGGTGCATTCCTTTTATTCCTTATGTGCTCATTGGGTACGGGCTACTATTCACTCATAGGCGGTATGTTTTTCGCCACAACTGTCCTTGTAACAAGAACTATTTTCCTCTTTGTTGACAATGGTTGGAAATGCCCTTACACAAAGCTTGCAATCCCGGCAGAAAGTGCATTTGTAATCGCCTTGTGGATTTGCTTCTTCCTTGCAAGAAACTATATTTAAACAAATAAAAAAGCGTTGAGTTCCCCAATGGTTCTCAACGCTTTGTTTTATACTACCTGGAAAATATAGAATTTAAGGTAATCTGTTTCGGGGACATTCCATAATATGGGATGGTCGGCACTTTGCTGACGGCACTCAATCTGCCTTAGGGAAACCCCTGCATCAAAGGATGCCTCTGAGAGCATTTTCTTAAAAAGCTCGTCGGGCATAAAATGTGAGCAAGAGCAGGTTGCAAGATAACCGCCCCTCGGAAGAAGCTTCATTGCCTTAAGGTTTATTTCCTTGTAACCCTTATAAGCATTTCTCACCGTTGCGCTACTCTTGGTAAATGCGGGTGGGTCAAGGATAATAAAATCGTAATCGCAGGAATTTGTTTCCTTCATCTCGGTCAAAAGGTCAAAAACATTGGCGCATTTAAACTCCATATTTGTAAAACCGTTAAGCTGAGCATTACGTTTTGCGCTTAAAAGAGCATCTTCGGAAATATCAACCGCAGTTACGAGCTTTGCACCTGCCGCCGCGGCGTTAAGAGCAAATGCACCCGTATGGGTGAAGCAATCAAGAACCTTTCTGCCCTGAGCGATTTTTCTGATTGCCATACGGTTGTATTTCTGGTCAAGGAAGTAGCCTGTTTTCTGACCGTTTATGTAATCCACCGCGTATTTTATGCCGTTTTCGGTAATTTCGGTAACACCGCTAAGGTCTGTTTTCAAGTCCTCGGCTTTATAAAAGCCTTTGTACTGCTCCATACCCTCGCGTTCACGAATTGCCACATCGTTACGCTCATAGACTGCATCAATGGTTTCGCCCTGTTCACGAAGAACATCTACTATCTTTTTGATAATAAAGTCCTTTACCCTTTCGATACCTAAAGAAAGCACCTGAACAACGATTATATTATTAAACCTATCCACCGTAAGCCCCGGGAAAGAATCCGCTTCGCCGAAAATAAGTCGGCAGCATTTGTAATCCTCGTCACCCATAACAGTACGGCGGTAATCGAGAGCATAGCGCACTCGCCTTTCGTAAAAAGCATCGTCAAATTTATCGTTGGCGTTGCGTGATATAATACGAACCCTGATTTTAGAGTTATCGTTAATATAGCCCGAACCCAAAAACTTATCTTTTTGAGTATAAACGTCAACAATATCGCCGTTTTCGTAAGCGCCCGAAACCGCGGTTATTTCCTCACCGAACACCCACGGATGCCCTGATTTAATATGCTTTTCACCTTTTGGTGTAATGTGAACTTTTGTAAAATTACGTGCCATAGAATCCTCCGAGAACGGAAAAAATTTATAAAGAGATTATATAACTTTTTATAAACTTTTTCAAGGAGGACGTAATTAAAAAATAAAAGTTTCGCTAAGAAGTAAAAACACCACACCCGGTACGGAATAAAAAACGGAAAAAGCCAATGAATACCAATTAAAACCCACGGACACGGGAACTATAAGTGATACGGCACTTACCGCACACAAAGCACTGACACCGCCCAGGGCACTTGTGAGAAAGGCTTTGAAAAAATTTCCGCTTTTTTTAAATATTAAAAGGGCAATTATTAAAAAGAATGCCCCCAAAACATACATCATAAAATCACTTCCGATATTTTCGAGTTGTTAAAGAATATGTCCGAAATTTATATTTTATTACAGATTATATTAATGAGTGAGAGTGCATAATATAAAAGGACTATTAATTTTAAGGTGAAGTATTTATGAACAAGCATTCTTTTACTTACGAGCAATACTGTAATATTGTAGATAAAAATATTATTCTTGAAGAAATTACGTTTCACAACGGTAGTAAGAAACTGCGATGCCTTAACCTGCACAAATGCCGTAACGCAATGGGCGGTTGCAAAAACCGATACGTTATAAGACGTATGGAAAAAGCAGTTGAAAAAGGGACGGAAGAATAGTATAATTACACCGATATTATCGGTGGAGGTGAGCGAGATGAACGGAGTATACATTCATATACCCTTTTGCAATTCAAAATGTCCCTATTGCGACTTTTATTCATACCGTTGCAAAGAGGATGAACAGAAAAGATATGTTGATGCTCTCATAGACGAAATTAAAACACTACGTCGCGTGGGCGAATACGCACCAAAGGACTTTAACGCGGATACCTTGTATCTCGGCGGTGGCACCCCATCGGTTTTAAAGGGCGAGGATTTATTACGTATAATTGAAACCGCTAAAGAGAAATTCAATATTAAAGATGATGCAGAAATTACCGTTGAATGTAACCCCAACTCGGATATAGAATCCCTCATCCCCTATTTCAAAAAAAGCGGTGTCAACCGCGTATCCTTGGGTATGCAGTCCGCCGTTGATTCGGAAAGACGCTCTTTGGGAAGACAAGCCGACCGACAAAGAACAAAAAAAGTCATTGAACTTTTAAAGGAAAACGGCAGTGATAACATTTCGCTTGATATTATGTTGGGTATGCGCTCACAGAGCGAGGATAGCCTTAAGGAAACACTGAATTTTGCCATTAACTGTAAGGTTAAACACATAAGTGCGTACATATTAAAAATCGAGGACGGCACTTTTTTTGACACTCACAGGGAAAGATACGATTTTCCCGATGAAGAAGCGATTTGTGATTTATATAATCTTTGTAGCCATACTCTGGAGAAGGCGGGATTTTCCCACTACGAAATATCCAACTTTGCTATTCCCTCATACGAAAGCAGACACAACACAAAGTATTGGGAGCTTGAAAACTACCTGGGCATAGGTGCGGCGGCACATTCATTTATTGACGGAAAACGTTTTTATTTTGAAAGTGACACAGAAAGCTTCGTAAACGGTGACAAGGTTTTTTTTGACGGCTTGGGCGGTGACTGTGAAGAATATATAATGTTGAAGCTCCGCTTAAAAAAAGGGCTTATTATTAAAGAATTAGTTTCCCTCTACGGTGAAAAATCGGCTGAAAAAATAATAAAAAAAGCCCTGCTTTTTGAAAAGCAAGGACTTGTAAATTTTGACGGCAACAACCTTTCGCTTACTAAAAAAGGCTTTTTACTTTCAAACAGTATTATTGCCGAATTCATATAAAAACACCTGTTGACTTTTTTGGGGGTCAACAGGTGTTTAACTTTAACTTAATTAACCGTCTGCGTTTGCAACTTTTCGTGCGTTTGCCTGATGCTCCGAGAAGGAGTTTGCGTAGTAGATATTACCCTTTTTATCGTGTCTAAAGTAAAGGTAACTTGTATCCTCGGGGAAGAGTGCCGCTTTTATAGCCACGTCACCGGGGTTGGCAATAGCACCTACGGGAAGTCCCTTACAAGCCTCGCTATAAGTGTCATAAGTGTCGCGATACTGAATGTAACGCTGAGTATCCTCAACACTTGAGCTAAGTCCGGGCTTAATGGTATTTAAAAGATAATCTTCCGTGGAGTCACATTGAAGAAGAGGAAAAGCGTTGGGTCTGTCAAGGCGGTTATAAAGGATGCCCGAAATCATTGGCATCTGCTCGGAGTTTGCCGCCTCTTTCTGAAGAATTGATGCCATAATAATTACTTCATCAACCGTAAGGCCTCTTTCCTCTGCCTGCTTCTGATACTCCTCAGTCCATCTGTTTTCAAAGTTATCAAGAAAACGTCTTACAACGCTTGATGCATTTTCCCCTACATAGAACTCGTATGTATCGGGGTAAATGTAGCCTTCAAGGGCACGGAATCTTTCCTCTTTATTAGAGATTGATTTAAGGAAATCATACTCTGTTGAGAAATCAACATTCTGTAAGGTATTAATAAAGCTTGTAGCGGTACACACCTCGTTTGCTTCAAGCTTCTCCGCAATCTCATCAATGGTATAACCCTCCGGGAAGGTAAGCGTTACGGTTTCAGCGTTGGTATAGTCACTTTTCATAGTGGCTATCATTTTTTCAACACCCATTGAGGGACTTAAAGTGTAACCGCCCGAAATATACTCACCGTCCTGGTCAAACACAGAGAGGAAAAGCTTACAGAATAATTTATTCTTAATAAGTTTATTGTCGTGGAGTATATCAAGAACATCATCATCCGTCATACCCTGCTGAACGGTAATTTCAACAGCAGTTTCGTCCTTGTTAAGAGCTAAAACGTCATTTATACAACCGATACCGTAAACACAAAGTATAAGGCTCACAACCGCAACAACGCCTATGCAGATAACAGGTCTCAAAAATTTGGGTGAACTAAAAAATTTTGAAGCCTTACTCTTTTTAGGTGGTTTACTGTTCACAACTGGTGGTGCACTACCGCGGGGATTACGGCGTTTAACATTTTCCTGATTCATTTTATTAACCGCTCTGTTAATATTACGGGGCGGATTTGAAAAATAAACGCCGTTCTTATAACCCTGATTATTTTGTTGAGTGTTCTTAACATTGTCAGAAACACTTCTACGCGGGGTTGTATTACCCGTGGGTCTTGTACTACCAACAGTTCTTTTAGGTGCAGTACCTTTATTAACCTGTTGTGTGTTATCGGGCTTTTTGCTTTCAAATTTGCCTAAAAGCTCATCGTAATCGTTAAATTTATCAGCCATTATATATGACCCCCTTTAAACATCTTTCGATTGTTTGATATCACTTATAATATCCTTCTCTGTAACTATCATATCAACGGTTCTGTCGTATTTGCCGTGAAAAAGCTCGTTAACCAAGTTTTCAGCATAGCATATACCGATGGTTGAACCCTTGTAGCGTGACAGATATCGGTCGTAGTACCCTTTGCCGTAACCAAGCCTGTACCCCTGCTTATCAAACATAAACGCAGGTACTATACAAACGCAACCCGTTGTATCATCCAACATT
>JAZNVE010000175.1:0-3567 GCA_045592665.1 Acutalibacteraceae bacterium | reverse complement strand
CTCCTAAAGCAGGAGGGCGAGGCTTCTCATCACCTAAATTTAATTATAATCGGCTTTGCCCCTTTAATTACGCATTCCGAATTACGCATTCCGAATTATAATCGGCGTTAGCCCATCAATTCCTAACTCCTCACTCCTAATTTAAAAAGAGTCGGTATTTTCGTACCGACTCTTTTGCTATTATCTTAAACCGCTATATACAATTTCTCTTAAACGCTCGTTTTCTTTTTCCAGGTTTTCTTTATCAATATATGTGGGTTCGTGGAATGTAATATCAACTGACCTTCTGAAAGGCTTATAACGACCATTGATACTGAACGGCACTACAATGGCGTTTGTTTCACTTGCCATTTTTACCGCACCGAATTTAAAGGGCAAAAGACGTTCTTCGGTCTTATTAACCTTACCTTCGGGGAAAATTCCCACGGCACAACCGTGCTCAAGATACTTAATTGCATCCTCAAGTGCCGCTTTATCCTTTCTTTCTCTATGTACGGGTATAATACCGGCACAGTTAAAAAACCAATTAGTAATTGCGTACTTAAAAAGCTCCGCTTTGGCAAGGAAGTGAACGCAACGTTTAGTTGAGCCGATAACCATAAAGCAATCCAGGAATTTTGTATGGTTACCCGCCAGAACGAAAGCCCCGTCCTTAGGAATATTCTCTTTACCGTAAAACTTGGGTCTGAATACCAGGCGGAACAACCCGATTACCAAGGGATAAAGGAAGCGATATATTAAAGGTTCTTTATTAATCTTTTCTTTTTTCATAAGGCACCCTACCATTATTAAAACACCCCGCTATATAGTGGAGTGTTTTATTAAATTATTTAGCAAAACTTTGCTTTTGCTTCGGTAATCATTTGGTTAACCTTAGCCGCAAGTGGTTTACTTTCCTCTTTAAGTTGAGCAAGGGGCTTTCTTGCGTCACCGATATCGATACCCTGAAGTCTGAGGACTTCTTTTGCAGCAGCATACATATTACATTTACAAGCGCACATTGCGTAAATAATCTCGTTTATTGCGTATTGAATTTCTCTTGCATCATCCAATTTACCCGCTTTAATAAGTTCATCCATTTTAAGGAAAAGTTCGGGCATAACGCCGTATGTACCGCCGATACCACCCTCGGCACCGATAGCACGACCTGCAACAAACTGTTCGTCAGGACCGTTGAAAACAACTATATCCTTGCCACCCTCGGCTTTGAACATCTGTATATCCTGAGTGGGCATTGAGGAGTTTTTAACGCCTACAACATTTGGGTTTTTAAGCATTTCTTTTAAAAGGCTCATTGTGAGTGAAACCCCTGCAAGCTGGGGAATGTTATAAATAACAAAATCTGTATTAGGTGCAGCGGATGAAATATCATTCCAATACTGAGCAATGGATTCCTCGGGAAGTTTAAAGTAAATGGGCGGAATTGAAGCAATTGCATCAACACCGAGACTCTCCGCGTGAGCTGCAAGCTCCATTGAATCCGCAGTATTATTACACGCAACGTGAGCAATAATTGTCATTTTACCCTTTGCGATTTCCATAACAGATTCAAGAATAACTTTTCTTTCCTCTTTGCTCTGGTAGATACATTCGCCCGATGAACCGCAAACGTAAAGTCCCTTTACGCCTTTATCCATAAGGAATTTTGTAAAAGCCTTTGTTCTTTCGGGTGAAACATTACCCTCGTCATCATAACAAGCGTAAAATGCAGGAATTATACCATGGTATTTTGTAAGGTCTTTCATTTTTTGAAGTTCCTTTCTTTTTTTATTCGAGAAGATATTATCACAAATTTTATTGCTTGTCCATCTTTAATATTGTTTTTTTATATGTTATAATAAAAATTAAGGAGTGAATTGATATGTATAAAAGATTTACTGCACTTTTTCTTTGTATTATTCTTCTTACATCCTCTTTTGTCGGGTGCTCAAAAAACGTAAATGCAGAACCCGTAAACAAAGAGAACTTCAGAGTAACAGCCTATATCCGCGGTGATTATGTTCAGTCGGAAGATAGCCTTAATGGTGAGGATTTTGATATTATTACCCACGTCATTCTTTTTGAATGTGCTTCCTTTGATAACGAAGGGCAGGTTATAGTAGAAAAGGACAAGCTCAACACCGCCCTTAAAAACATACGTAAAGCAATCGGCGACAGGGATGTAAAAATTTCTTTGAACCTCTTGGGTCCCGGTAGTATTACTGAGTCCGAAGTCTGGGAAAAGCAAATGGATTCTCAAAGCAATGAACACAACAAAGCCTTCAAAAGCGGTGTTTTAGAAAAAAATATTGTAGCAGTGCTTGACGAATACGGCTTTGACGGAGTACATTTTGACTATGAATATCCTCTTTCCTCGAAGGCTTGGCGACATTACAATAAATTTCTTATTTCGCTTGATGAAAGCCTTGGTGAATATACCTTGGGTGTTGCCTTTAGTGATTGGAATAACCGCTTCACGAAAAAAGTCGCGGAATCGGTGGACACCTTTGAGCTTATGTCTTACGATTACGTTGACGAAAACGGTAAGCATGCAACCTTTGAAGACACGGTGAAACTTCTGGAAAATACCAATTTCAAAAAAATTCCGAAAGAAAAAATCAATGTCGGCTTACCGTTCTATTCAAGACCTACGGATATGGATGCATACTGGTACGGCTACAATGGTTATTACGAGAGCATTGATAAAGACGGATGGTATCATTGTCCCGAAATCAACAAAGATTTCTGGTTCAACACCCCCGAAATCATAGAGAAGAAAACTGAATACTCACTTAATAACGGATATGGCGGAGTAATGGTATGGCACTATAATTGCGATTTACCCTCAACCGAAGAAGACTCGCTTTTCCGGGCAATCGGTAAGGTAATTAAATAATACAAGAGCGATTCACTAAAAAACGTGAGTCGCCCTTGTTTTTTCTTTATTTCTTTCTGTTATTTTTAGGACTGTCACTTTCCTGTAAAACCTTCTTTGCTTCTTCACGGGCGCTTGTTTTACCGTGGGGTTTAATATCCCCCGCTTTAGTAAGAGCAACCTTAGTCAAGTACGGACCTACAAGCTCGTATATAAGCACTGAGAAAAGGGTGATGCTTTGAACGAGCACACCAACATCACCGCCGAACTCAATCGCCTGACTTGCCATACCCAAGGCAACGCCCGCCTGAGGGAAAAGAGTGATACCAAGATATTTAACAATATTATCATCGCATTTTGTAAGCTTTGCGCTCCAACGAGCACCGAAATATTTACCAATACAACGGAATATAATATAAGCTAAACCGATTACAATATAAACCCAATTTTTAAATACTGATAAATCAAGCTCAGCACCGCTTATGACGAAGAAAAGCACCAAAAGCGGAACTGTCCAACGGTCGGCTCTTTCCATAAGCTCTTCCGAGAAATCACAGATGTTGCAGAAAATCGTACCCAACATCATACAAGCAAGTAAGCTTGAGAATGCAATATGTACACTGCCGATTTCAAACTTAAGGGAAGATATTGCAACGGTGAGCATTACAAATGTTACGGAAATTGCCATACGTTTTGAACGTGAATGAAAGAAT
>JAZNVE010000174.1:0-47415 GCA_045592665.1 Acutalibacteraceae bacterium | reverse complement strand
CGAAGCCTCGCCTTCCTGCCGCTTGGGGGAGGAAGTGGGACCACCTTGTGTCAAGTTGTTGCTATGATTTACTTTCAAGCGCGCCAAATACTCTATTTTCAAATTCAGGTCGGCGGAGTGGTGGAAAGTCCTCATCAGGTTAGTTTATTCATCAAGTCACGGGGACTCTCCACCGCCCGTCAACCTTTGTTGTTAAAACAAGTTATTATCTCGCTTTTTACTTGATTTAACAACAATTTGATTGTAAGGCGGTCCCCCTCTCTCCTTACGCAGAGAGGTAGAGCATACAACTACTTATTTAACTCAATGCACAATTCACTACCTGCTGATAATCTACAATGTCAATTACCTCGTCCCGGTTACTGTCTCCGGCAAGGAAATAATTTCCCGACAGCTCTTTGTGTCCGTTTACTACTTGCTCCGTTGCAGAGGCGTCAATAACGTCAACTGCGCTATCACCATTCACATCACCTTCAACAATCAAAGTGTATGTGGTTTCTGTTGATGCATCAGCATCTTGAATCTGTAATTGTGAACCTGTACCATACCAATAGTTGTTTTGGTATGAACATGAAGAAGTTACAATGTAATTTGTCTTTTCATTTATGTGTACTATCTCCAAGAAATCACGGCAGACAAAGTATTTGGTGAAAATCAGATTTTTTTCAACATCAATTTCAGTTTTATCTTTTGCATACATATAGTAGAAACGATTTTGACACAATGTGCTGTTAACCGTAAATGAGCTTACAATATTACCATCGTTGTCAATATCTGTGCTTGTCATTTGACAATAGTAATAGGCATATTTACTGCTTTCTCTAGGGTTAAACTCATTTGTTGTTGCATCGTTAATCGCCACATCATTACCGATTTTATTATCATAAGAGCCATACCATTGATATGTTCGGTTGAACCCACGTGCATCAAAGTACAGGGGCTTGTATGAATACTTATCCCAAACCGGTTCAATATCTTCTGCAATTGATGTTTCAGTGTTAAGAGCGACGAATTTAACACCATTGCTGTTTGCCCATTCTTCTGCATAGGTTCCGGGTGATGCATGCACAACGTAATTCCTTTCATCTTCGTCAAAATATGGTTTTGCATCTACACATCGCCTCAATGTAGCCGGGAGATTAAGCTCTACTGTTATTGGCAAATATATTTCTGAAGCACATTCAGACGTAGGCCAAGGAAGCTCATAAATATATTCAACACTTGATAGATCAATTCTGCGGATATTACTACAATAAAATGCTCCTCCGAATTGATGCGCACCCCATCCAATCAACCTCGCTTTCTCAAGATTGATGTATGTTAATTGTCTGGTGTAAGTAAATGTCTGCAAAAGACCTTCTTCGGCTAAATCGAACTCCCAATCCGGAAATTCAATGGAATCTACATCAATATCAATAAGAGGAGCATACAGATATTGAAGTTGATAACACCTTTCAAAAGCATTGTCTAACATCTTTGTACAGTTGGGTAAATAGAGCTCTCTGAGAAATTGAGCAAAATAGAATGCACCTGACAGCAATGTGGTTACCTTTGGAAAATGCGCGCCCACAAGATTTGTGTAATAAAACACTTCGTTACCGATTTGTTCACAGTTGGGGAAATCTACTTCTCTTAAAGAAGTACATTCATAAAATGTTTTTGCACCAAGGATTTTGATGTTTTTACCACTGATTTTGTGTATTGTTTTGTTACCGTAGACACAACTGTTGTGACTTGGACCACCCCAAAGTGACATATCGCCTAAAAATGTCATTGTATCCGGCAAAATCAGACCCCATAGAGAAGCGTCTGCAAATACACCTTCTGCAATATCGGTAACGGTTATTCCGTTAACTGTTTCGGGAACCTTTAAGTAAAGTGTATCTCCCGTGTAGCTTGTAATTGTGCCGTCATCTGTGATGGTGAACATATCATCGGTACCTATTTGAGCAGCGTGTATTAGTGCTCTCGAATAATCACTTCTTACACCATCCTTATATGCTACGGCGACTATTTCGAAAGCATCGCCCACAAACGATATGGGTTTTGTGTATAGTGTACCGTTTGTTGGGGATGGATAGGTCTGATCCATTGTGTAATATATTTCATAGCCCTCTTCGGCAAATAATTCAACAGTAACAGGTCCCTCATATATTCCGGCATCCAAACTGATTTCAACAGGTTTAAGCTTATCAAACTCAAACAAAGCTAAACAGTCAATTACGCCTGTTTCGAAACAATATTTAATATACGGCTCGGATATTTTTGTTGACGAGGCTTTTATCATCTGCATTTTTTCTTCGGTTGACAAGTCGGGATACACACAAGTCAAGGTAGTAAAAACACCTGTCATATATGGTGTAGATGCAGACGTTCCGGAGAACAAGCTATACGAGCCATCTTTATCAGCAGACACAACATCCAACCCCGGGGCAACAATATCAACTCTTTTCCCGTAATTTGTAAAGTATGCAGGCAAGTTTTGATTTGTGCTTGCACCAACAGAACAAACATCATCAGACGTATTTATATAATTAGCAGCAAAAGAAACATCTATATTTGATGCTCCATTTCCGGCACCACAAATAATAAATGCATTGTTATCTTCAGCATACTTTAATACTGCCAGCTGGAATGCTGCTCCATCAGCACCAAAACCTATGCTCGCATTTAATATTTTCATGCCATCATCAATTGCTTTTAAGAATCCAGCACATAAAGCAGATTCCGAAGCTTTTCCTTTTGAATTAAATATTCTGTAGTTAGCGATTTTAACGTTTGATGGTGTAGTTTTTACGATACAGCTTGTTACTGCTGTACCATGTCCGCTTTTATCATATTCATCGTTCGGGTCATCTTCACCCGAACTGTTAAAGTGGGTTCTTATCAATCTGCCTTCAAACAATTCGTGATTATAATTCACACCGCTATCAATAACACCCACAATTATTTCAGGAAATTGTTTGTCGTTGTAGTATTCAAGAACCTTATCCATTCCTGTGGCATTAAGCGACCAACAGTTATAAAAGTCTTCCTGTGTGTATGTTGTTTCTTCTGAAGTTGCACTTGTTGTTTCAACTGAATCAACACTTATTACAGCATCAATATCGACAGAAATAACGGCAGAATCCTTCAACAAGTTTTCGTAAGCGGTTTTGGTATCATATTCAGTTTCATATTGAAGAATATGGAAATTTTCAAAGCCACTCACTACTTCAACAGCACCATAATTATTAAAATCAATATCACTTTGAACAATTAAACGACAGGTTTGAAAATCAAGCTCGGGCTCATCTATGGTTTCATTTTCAGAAACCGATGATGCGGAATAATACAAGGGAGCCTCACCTGAAATGCTTTCAGATGAAATGTTTTCGGAGATAACCTCGAAATCTTTTTCTGCATCATATTTTTGTGTGAGTTCATTTATTCCGTTTATGAAGTCATTTATATCAGCTTCTTCTGTGTTATTTGATATTGCAGATACAGAAAGACAGATTATTGATGATAGTAAAGATATACATAAAATAGTGCTTATTATTTTCTTCATATCCAATTCTCCTTTAACCTGCTAGAACCAAGTTGACAACTTGTGAGTAATCTTCAACAGTTATTTCTTCATCCGAGTTTGTGTCTGCTGCCAGGAAGTAGGCATCGGTTAGTTGTTTGTGTCCGCTTGTGACGAGTTCGACATATGCAGCATCAAGAACATCAACTGCACTGTCACCGTTAATATCACCTTGGACAATCAAAGTATATATTTCAGATATAGAGCCACCTTTGTACACCATGAATAACGAACCGGTACCATAATATTTGTGCGATAAATAAGCATAGGATGGAACATCATGAAAGGTGGTAGTATCTGGTTTACCAATAATGTTAGAAAAATCATTTTGTGTAAATTGAGTAGTGTAAATGAGTTTGTTTTCAAAATCAATTTCAGTTTTATCTTTAGCAAACATATAATATGTTTGGTTTTGACAAACTGAACTTTTTATATTGAATTCTTTAACAACTTCACCTGACTCATTTATATCTGTACTGATCATTTCACAATAATAATACGGATATTGTTTGTATTCATTTGGCTTAAAATTTTTGTCAGTTGCACCTTCGATAATTTCTCCTGCATAATTGTTATTATAGTAAGAACCGTACCATTGATACACTCTATTAAATCCATAAGCACCGAAAGTAATTGATTCATCACCATCGCAAAATGCACTTGGCACATCCTGGTGTAAAGCTGTGTTTTCATCCAATGCAATAAATGTTGCACCATTATCCGTTGCCCAATTTTTAACATATTCGTTAGTTTCTGAGGCATAGACAGTATAGGTATCTTTTTCAAGATGCGTGAGTGAACAACATTCAGTTAATGTTGATGGCAAAACCACAGTAACATCTTTTTTCGTCATTTCATAGTCATTAGAACTTGGTAAACTCTTTATAGTTTTTACTTTTGACAATTCAAGCAGTTTCAAACCACACTGAAAGTCGTTATAACAATCAAAAGCTTCTATATTAATTTTTTCAACAAATGGTAAGTCCAAACTACTCAAAATACTACAACCTTGAAATTGATGACCTTCTGAACCTCTTATTCCATGCAAAGCTTCAAGTTTAGGTGCATAGAAATCTTTCAAAAACCAACATCTTTGAAAGGCATACCCATGAACTTGTTTTAATTCCGGTAAATAGGCATATCTTAAAGAAGAACGCATAAAAGCATTGATTTTAATTTCCTTTAATTTAGGAAAGTTTATCCCTTCCAATGCCCATGTTGTTGCAAATGCATATCGACCGACTGTTTCAAGATTAGGAAAACCAAGAGAAACTACATTACTTGAGCATAATCCATAGTCCTCTATGGTCGTTATGCCATTTCCTTCAACAAATAATATGGTTTGATTTGCTTTAAAACAATTACTCGGTATTGTTGTTACCGCATCCGGAAAACGAACACCTAAAAGATTTTTATCGCAATTTTCATCGAACACATTTGCATCTACACTTGTAACTTTTATGTTGTTTATTTCGTCAGGAATAATAAGGTCTACTGCCGTTCCGGTATATGATGTAATCATACCCGATTCATCAATTGTAAACATATCATCCGTTCCCATAGTGGTGACACGATAATCTCTATAATCAAGATTACTTCTGTACTTTCCGTCTTTATACACTCTTGCATAAACGGATGTGGATTGTGTAAGTACAATAGGTTCTTTGTACACCATATATTCATAAATTGCCGGGTCAGTATCATTCAAGGTATAGCGGATTTCACAGCCCTCAGGTGCCTTCAATTCTACCACTATCTTCTCGTGATATTTTCCTTCCGGAGTAACAAAGGTTACTGTAGGCAACTGTTCTAAACCGCAAGCGGCAATAGCATTCAAAACACCTGTACCGTATAAATGATTAATATCTTTAACATTAAACGGTGAAGCCGTTGATGTTATCTTTTCCTTAATTTCATCGGGTGTAGCATCAGGAAATAAAGTTAAATACATTGCACAAACGCTTGCTACCATTGGTGACGAGAAGGATGTCCCCGATGCATATCCATATCTGTTTCCTGTTGCAACCATTGGAAGGTCGATACCCGGTGCACACAAAGCTACATTATCACCATAATACCCACCATACGGAGTATTGTTATCTGCAGAAGATGATATACTGAAACTATATGGCGAACAATCAGGGAAAGTTGGGAAATTGTTTGTGTTATCACCACCGTTTTCAACCGCAGCAGTTATTAATATGCCTGATTTATAGACATCTTCCATTACATCAAGAGCATATGTAAAATTATCTATATCGTCTGAACAACCAAAGCTGGTACTTATTATGTCAACTCCGTCAAGCTTGGCTTTTAACATAGCTGTTGCAGCTCGAACCATTGAGGATGTATTGTTTTTGGAACTAAACATTTTGTAAACGGCAATTTTCACATTGGATGGCGTGTTGTCAACTATTATACTTGAAACAGCATTTCCGTGCCAATCATCATACTCGCATTCCTCGCTGTTCCAATCTCCGATTTGGGTTGTATTGTAGTATGTTCGTTTAATCCTATCTTTTAAAAACTCATTTTCTATTTCAACACCAGTATCTAAAACACCTACTACAATTTCCCTTTTGCCTAAATTGTTATCCTCAATATATTTTTTGACATCATAAGTACCGCTTGCATAACCGCCCCAGGATTCAAGACAGTCGGGAACTTCGTGGGGTTCTTCCTCGCTTGTTAAAGTGACATCTCCATTACGAAGATAAACAGGAGTATCAATATCGACATCTATAATATAGCTTGTATTTTTGTATTGCTCATAAGCTACTTGTGTATCTTGTTCATTTTCAAACTGAATTATATAGTAATCTTTATATCCGCTTACTATTTCAACCGAATTGAATTTTTCAGGATATTTATCACTTTTCACAACTAAG
Organism: Acutalibacteraceae bacterium; assembly: GCA_045592665.1. Taxonomy (GTDB): domain Bacteria; phylum Bacillota; class Clostridia; order Oscillospirales; family Acutalibacteraceae; genus DTU089. The sequence goes on along the minus strand of JAZNVE010000174.1, from coordinate 40,959 downwards.
CGACAAGTTTGAAAATCAAGCTCGGGCTCATCTATGGTTTCATTTTCAGAAACCGATGATGCGGAATAATAAGTTGGAGCATCTTCTGAAAAACTTTCAGAAGGTATGTTTTCGGAGGTAACTTCGAAATCTTTTCCTGCATCGTAAGTTTGCGCAAGATATGTAACTCCATTTATGAAGTCATTTATATTCGCTTCTTCCGTGTTTTTTGATATAGCCGATACAGGAACACAAATTATTGATATAAGTAATGAAATACATAAAATAGTGCTCATTATTTTCTTCATTTGTTTTACCTCCTAAAATTTGTTTATATATTTTTAAATAAGTTGCGGTTTGTTCTACCTCTCTGGTTTAAGAGAGGGGGACCGCCGTTTTATACATCCCCTATTGCAATTTGTGGCAAGCGAGCCTAAAATTATATTATAAAATATAGTATGACGGAGCGGTGGAGAGTTCCCAACGCATCAGCGTTGTTGAATCGTTAGATTCAATTGTAACAAACTCACCATCCGATAAATATTCTCTCTTAAACCAGAGAGGTTGAGCTTCGCGTGTATGTTATCTTTCCTTTGATTTAATTCTAAAACACAATTTATACATCCATGTTGCAACTTTGTGAATATTCTGTAAACACATTGTGGCATTTTTATAACAAAGAACAATTAATATTAAATATAGTTTGGCATAATTCGTGTAACACACCAAACGCAAATTTACAACAAAAAAATTAACCGACCTCAACAAATGGTCGGTTAGTTTTGTTTTAGGATGATAGGCTTTCGCTATTAATCAACTTTATTTATAATCAGCTTAGCCCACGCTCATTTTGCGCAAGCAAAATATATCGCATACATCGTATATATCGCGTGGTAACATATCGCGCCGAAGGTATATCGCTTCACGAAGTGAACATTATAAATCATAACGCTTTTTGTTCTATAACTTCCCCGTCAAGTGTCTTATGTGTTATAGCAACATCATCCACAATCATATACCCTCTCGGTGTGTTTTCTTTAGGAATCGATACCGAACCGGGGTTACAGTAAGTAAATCCGTCGTATTCCTCAATTTTACTTACATGGGTGTGTCCATTGAAAAGAATATCACCTTTTTTAAGTTTCGGGAGATTCTGAGGATTGAACTTATGTCCGTGGGTTAAGAAAACCATTCTCTTACCGTGGTAAAGAATTGCATATTCTGCTAAAACATTGAAGTCAAGCACCATATCATCAACTTCCGCTTCGCAGTTACCGCGTACGCAAAGTATTTCCTCGGACATAGCGTTAAGCAGCGCTATTACCCCCTTTGGGTTATATTCCTCGGGTAAATCATTGCGAGGCCCGTGATAAAGCACGTCACCTAAAAGAATAAGTTTATCGCATTTTTCCTCATTATATTTTTCAACCAACTGACGGCAATATTTTAAAGAGCCGTGAATATCGGATGCTATCATTAATTTCATAAAAGTACCTCATAAATCATTTTTTATAAGTATATCACAGTCCTTTTGAATTGTAAAACCAAAAATTTCGTGATATAATCACCCTATAAATTCAAAGGAGGCGACAATATGGCAAAAAAGAAAAAGCTGTCTGAAATAAAAATCATAGTTGTCTCACTCTTTCTTGTATTGGCAATTGTCGCATCAATTTTCGTAATTTCACAAAAAAGCAAATCTCAAAGCCTTACCCCGGAGGAAGTTGCCTTAACTTTTACGGAAACCATCACAAACCGCGGTGACGGTTATACCGCCTATAAATACACCCTGATCTGTAAAAATTACAAATATGAGGACTACGTCCGTGAAAATTTTATGTATCCGATAATCTATGGCGAAAGTCATTATCAGCCGGGAATGGATACTCATAAACTTATGGGTCTCAACGATAAAAGCTATATGGGTGAAAAAACGAAAAATGACGACGGTACTCTCACCCAAAAACTTTCTGACAGAATGTTTCCCTATTATATGCAACTTATGACGGAGCTTAACGGTTGGGATAAATACAATACATTTTATATTAAATATTTCGCAAAACTCCTTAAGGTCCGCGAGGATATTTTCGGAGATAAATATATGACCGAAGAAATAATGTTCACTGTTCTCGAATCCAATGTAAAAACATACGGCGATAAGTTAACGGGTACAGAAGATAATATTTTCGGATTATACGAAAAAAAATACGGCGAAAGCTGCACATTTACTTACACCATAACCGAAACCAAGGATATTGAACTTGAGGAGTATAATAAACACATAGATGAGCGTACATTTAAGACCTACAAAATATCTGCCGATGATATTACAGAGGTAAAGGGTATAACCATTAATATACATGTTCAGGGCGAAACGGTAGTCAACGCCCAAAAAGTCCTTGTAGTAAAAGCCGACAACAAGTGGTATGTAGATAATACCAACACCAATACCGCTAAGCTTTATAATTTCTATAAATAAAAATCCCCTGTCAGGTGCAAATAACACCTGACAGGGTTGTTTTTACAGGTCGCTGTAATCTATTTTTCGGTCTTTAAAATAATATTCTTTATCGCGTTCGCTTATGGGACGCAAAACCTTGCAGGGATTACCCACCGCTACAACATTGGCGGGAATATCCTTTGTAACAACGCTACCCGCACCGATAACCGTGTTATCCCCTATGGTAACTCCGGGGAGCACGATTACCCCTGCACCCAACCAACAGTTTCTACCGATATGAACGGGCATATTATACTGATAGGCTTTTTCACGAAGTTCGGGGTCAATGGGGTGTCCCGCAGTAGCAACCGTAACATTGGGTCCGAACATCGTACAGTCCCCAACGTAAATATGTGTATCATCAACCATTGTGAGATTGAAGTTTGCGTAAACATTGTTGCCAAAATGAACGTGGTGACCGCCCCAATTTGCGTAAAACGGAGGTTCGATATAACAGTTCTCGCCGATTTCGGCAAACATCTCTTTCAAAAGTTCTTCCCTTTTAGCAAGTTCAGTGGGTCTTGTGGCATTAAAATCATAAAGTTTATTTACATAACTCAACTGTTCATTCATAATTTCGTCGCCACTTGGGTAATATACTTTCCCTGAATGTATTTTTTCTCTGTCAGTCATAATATTTCTCCGTTTTTGTTTTTTCTAATTCTAACATCCAACAAAATTTTTATCAACCCTGAATATATGAAAATAACACCAACTCTTGTATAAACGAAAAAATAATGCTATAATTATTTAAATTTGGTATCATAAAAACACGGAGTTGATAAAATGAAAATTACTGATACTGTTAAATATATAGGTGTAAACGATAAAAACATTGATTTGTTTGAGGGACAATACATTGTCCCCAACGGTATGGCATACAATTCCTACGTAATTATTGACGAGAAAATTGCGGTTATGGATACTGTGGATATAAATTTCACCAAAGAATGGCTCGGTAATCTTGAAAAAGCCTTGGACGGCAGAAAGCCCGATTACCTTGTTGTTCAACATATGGAGCCCGACCACTCTGCTAATATTGATGTTTTCCTCAAAAAATATCCCGAAGCAGTTGTAGTATCATCCGCAATTGCTTTTAAGATAATGAATCAGTTTTTCGGTACGGACTACGCAGAACGCAGAGTTGTTGTTAATGAGGGCAGCACAATTGATTTAGGCGGACGTAAGCTTACCTTTTACACCGCACCAATGGTACATTGGCCCGAGGTTATAGTAACCTATGATAACAAGGAAAAAATTCTTTTCTCCTCCGATGGTTTCGGTAAATTCGGCGCTCTTGATACCGACGAAGACTGGGCTTGTGAAGCAAGAAGATATTATTTCGGAATTGTTGGTAAATATGGCGTTCAGACTCAGGCTCTTCTCAAAAAAGCCTCAACACTTGATATCGAAAAAATCTGCCCCTTACACGGTCCGATTCTTACGGAAAATCTTGGCTATTATATCGATCTTTTCAACACCTGGTCATCCTACGGTGTTGAAAGTGAGGGTGTTGTAATCGCTTACACTTCCGTTTACGGTAACACCAAAAAGGCAGTTGAAATCCTTGCCGAAAAGCTTAAAGAAAACGGTTGTCCCAAAGTTGCGGTAAATGACCTTGCACGTTGCGATATGGCAGAAGCGGTTGAAGATGCTTTCCGTTACGGTAAAATTGTTCTCGCCACCACCACATATAATTCAGATATTTTCCCCTTTATGAGAACATTTATAGATGAATTAAAAGAACGTGGCTACAAAAACAGAACAATTGCATTTGTTGAAAACGGAAGCTGGGCACCCACCGCTACAACTGTTATGAAGCGTATGCTCGAAAACTCAAAGAATATAACATACGCAGAAAATAACGTTACAATCAAATCCGCGGTAACTGACGAAAATATCGAGCAACTCGATGCCCTTGCCAAAGAGCTTTGTAAATAACTAAAAGTAGCGTGGGTAAAGGATTGGCGAGTATTTTAACGAAATATGAGTGGAAAAGACTATCCCAAAATCTGGTTCGGATATACTTTACCCACTCTAAACGGAACACAATCTCTGAAACAACAGATATTGCGTTCCGTTTTTTCTTGATTTTTTCAGTTTTGTATGATACAATAGCGAAGTTGTAAACACAATACAATTTAATCGGCTTTGCCCCGACAATTAAGCATTACGCATTATGAATTACACATTTAATACGCGGGTGTGGTGGAACTGGCAAACACGATAGATTTAGGTAACATACTCTAAGTGCAAGGGCTTGAAATGTGCCCAAATCAGTGATAAAATAGTGATGAAAATCACGCTAAAAAGTTAATATGCGGGTGTGGCGGAATTGGCAGACGCGCCAGATTTAGGTTCTGGTGGCACCCCCGTGCAGGTTCAAGTCCTGTCACCCGCACCAATACGTTAAAATCCGAACTTAATTGATAAAGTTAAGTCTCGGATTTTTTATGACTGACAATTAAGGAATGAATATAGTATGATAGGAATTATTGACATAGGCGGAGGTCTCAGAGGAATTTACACATGCGGAATTTATGATTATCTTTTAGATAATAACATAAAGATTGATTATTGCCTTGGTGTTTCTTCGGGAGCCGCAAATCTTATTAATTATGTTGCAGGGCAAAGGGGCAGAACCAAAAGGTTTTATCAGGAATATTCTTTTGAAAAAGAATATATGGGAATCGGCTCCTATTTCAGGCACGGAATGCTGATTAATCTTAATTATCTTTATTCGGGAATAAGCAATAGCACAGGTAAAGACCCCCTTGATTATGAAGCAATAAAAAACTCAACAATCCACTATAATACGGTTTCAACAGAGGTTGCAACCTGCACCCCGAGATATTTCACCAAGGATGATTTTTCAAAGGACGATTACACTCTTTTAAAAGCTTGCTGTGCAATGCCTGTAGCTTGCCGAAAACCCGTTAATTTTAAAGGAACCGAATTCTTTGACGGCGGATTATCAGACCCCATACCTTATAAAAAAGCATTCGCAGACGGTTGCGATAAACTGATTATCTGCACAACTCTGCCTAAGGATTTCGTAAAAGAACCGATGCCTGAATGGATTGTCAATATTCTTCTGCGCAAATATCCGAAGATAAGAGACAGCGTTTTAACAATGCACAATTCATACAATAACGGCATTAAAGAAATATTTGAACTTGAAAGACAGGGCAAAGCACTTATTATTTACCCCGAAGAATGCTTCGGTATAGATACTCTTACGCGAGAAAAAGAAGGTATGGAAAAACTTTATCAGCTGGGATATAATGACGGAAAGAAAATTGAAAAACACCTGAAAAATATTAAAAATTTTGTTTAATTTTTTTAAACAGATTCATAAATTTTCGCTTTTGCAATGTTATTAAAAACCACGATATGTATCAAAAAAGCGTAATCTATGGCATAATAAAGAAATCATTTTTGTGGTTTCTTTATTTTTTGCTAAAACAAAATACCTGTACTTGACCTGCTCGGAAAAGCGAACACTGTCTGGTTTTTGCTGGTTCATTTGCGAATAATTTGAAAATTTTATTCAATATGTTATACTAACCTCAGAGGTGACTTGAATGAGATATTTTGAAAAATCGAAAAAACTCGATAATGTTTGTTATGACATAAGAGGTCCGGTTATGGACGAAGCAAACCGTATGGAGGCTAACGGAATTGAAATTCTGAAGCTCAATATCGGTAACCCCGCACCCTTCGGTCTGACTGCTCCTGACGAAATAATAGTTGATATGATATATAACCTTAAGTCAACAGAAGGTTATTCCGAATCCAAGGGTCTATTTTCTGCAAGAAAAGCAATTATGCAATATTGTCAGCTTAAAGGAATTCCCAATGTGGGAGTTAACGATATTTATACAGGCAACGGTGTAAGCGAGCTTATAACTATGTCCATGCAAGGCCTTCTTGATTCGGGCGATGAAATCCTTGTGCCCGCGCCCGATTATCCCCTTTGGACAGCATCCGTTACACTCGCAGGAGGAAAAGCCGTTCACTATCTATGCGATGAAAAAGCAGACTGGAACCCCGATATTGACGATATAAAAAAGAAAATAACACCCAACACGAAGGGTATCGTTGTTATAAACCCCAACAACCCTACGGGTGCGCTTTATTCAAAGGATGTGCTTGAACAGATTGTTCAGCTTGCCCGTGAAAATGATCTTATACTATTTGCAGACGAAATCTATGACAGACTTGTTCTTGACGGTGAAGAACACATTGCCCTTGGATCCCTTGCCCCCGATTTACTGACGGTGTGCTTCAACGGTCTGTCGAAATCCCATATGGTTGCAGGTTTCCGCTGCGGTTGGATGTGCCTTGCAGGTAACAAAACCAAAGCAAAAGGCTATATTGAAGGACTCAACCTTCTTTCATCAATGCGTCTGTGCTCCAACGTTCCTGCACAAAGCATAATTCAGACAGCCCTCGGCGGAATTCAGTCCGGGGAGAAATTTTTACAGCCCGGTGGCAGAATTTATGAACAGAGAAACTATATTTATGAGGCTTTAAACAATATTCCCGGAATCACCGCAACCAAGCCTAAGGGAGCATTTTATATTTTCCCGAAGATTGACACAAAAAAATTCAACATTACAAACGATGAGCAATTTGCGCTTGATTTGCTCCACGAAAAGAAAATCCTTGTCACCTGCGGAACGGGTTTCAACTGGAAAAATCCCGACCATTTCAGAATAGTTTTCTTGCCCGACAAAATCATACTTGAGTCAGCCATTGAAAAATTAAGTGATTTTCTTGACGGATATAAACAAAAGTGAAAACAGTTTCATTGCAGATAGTTTAACTGCAAATAAATTGAAATATTATAATTAAAGCTTAAACAGCCATACAAGTAAACGTCCCTCGCTTTTTGAACGAGGGACGTACTGTTATAATTTAACTGCCTGAAACAAGGCTCAAAAGAAATTCTATTATTCTGATTATAATTGTAAAAAGTAAATTAATATAAGGATTTTGTTCATCCTTATCGGCATTTGCTATTTTTTCTTCAATCGCCGCTATATCATTTGCTGCTTCTGCGGCAGATTCGGGATTCGAGGCTTTAATTTCTTCAAGCTCCGCTTTCATTTGGGCAATAAGTTTTTCGTACTCTTCTTCGGGATGGTTTCTTTCAAACTCGGCATTTTTTTCTTCAATATCCGTATAATCGGGTTTTATAAATTCGCCGTTTGCAATTCCTTCCTCAAGAGCATCGCACATCTCATTCATATCCTCTTCAAGTCCGTCAAGAATATATTGCTCATTTTCGGAATAATTGTTTTTAAGCCACATTCCGCCAAGATGCTCATTTAACATCTCTCTGTGTTTATCTCTTGCGTACTCAATGGCGGCATCATTTAAATCATTATTATCCATTATTCCCTGGAAACGTTCGTATGCTTCATTATATCCGCTATAATCGGCTTTTTTAGCACCACAGGAACATTCATCACTATCCGTAAAGGAATGGTCGTGGGAATCAATAATAGTTATTCTGCCGTCACCGTCGGGATCACCGTATTTTTCCGCAGTGATTTTACCATCGAGATTTTCAGTAAAATACTTAACAAGCATTTCTGAATCACAGGGCAGACCTTCTTGCTCAATAACTGTTGCATCAGCAAGCATTGTAAGTCCGTCCCCACCCTGAAGAAGCACGTAAGCACTACCTGCCAAAGTGTACATTTTGTTTAAATCAATGGGCTCACCGCCAATAAACACATTCTGTACACGGCGCTCCATTGTTTCATCCACTCCGATAAAATCACCAAGCTGATTAGTAATAACGGGACTTTTTCTGTATGTGTGTATTTCGAAAGTCATACCCGAAACCTGAAAAAAGCTACCGAGCTCTTCGGGACACTTGCGTGCTCCGTGCTCAAGTATGTCAACAATCTGCTGTCCGTCAACCTCAAGAACGCACATATCATTATTGAATGCATTAACATCCATAAGCATCTTTCTTGTGACATTACCCGCCTCAATTTCCGCACGAATACCGCCGCCGTTGGCTATTGCAACATCAGCACCCGTTACCGCACGGTAAGCATCGGCAACAAAGTCGCCTGCATTGGTTTCTCTCTTTCTGACGGCTCTGGTCGAATCGGTATCATAGATAACGAGATTCGCTTCGGATGTGCCTATCTTCTCAAAAAGATATTCTATACTTTCGTTGTAGCCGTCAACCTTATCTTTAACCGAATTATATGCAAATTTTGCATCAACAGACATTTCTTTAACATCAACATTGTCAGGGTTAACAAGTTCAAAATCAGCACCGTTTCCGCTTATTGTCAATACACCGAAATTTGCAAACTTTGCACCCGTTGATGTAAGGAAAACATCTTCGTTATCTTTATTTTTATAGACTGCTTTTTCCGTTGTTTCATGGGAATGAGCATCAATGAAATAATCTATACCGTCGGTATTTGCAATAATATCGATTGATTTCCATCCCTCATTAGAACCGATAATTCCCGCATGACCTATTGCAACAACATAATCCGCACCGTCATTAATCGCTTTGTCAACACTTTCCTGAATATTGTTATAAAGGTCTTCATTTGTCAATCCACCGGGAAAAACCGGAAATCCGTAAATAAAATTACCGTTTTCATCCTTGAAATATTCGGGAGTTGTTGAAGTGACTGTATCAGGGGTTGAAATGCCCACGAAAGCAATCTGATAAGCTCCGAAGTCTTCCAAAGCATAGGGCTTAAGAACAGGTTCATTTGAGGTAAGATTGAAGAAATTGGAGCTGATATAATCATATCCCGCCTTATTCTGAGCAAGCTCAAGGAATTGTTCCATACCATAGTCAAACTCGTGGTTACCCGGTACGGCATAGTCATAGCCCACAGCATTCATAATATCTACCACAGCTTCACCTTCGGTTGTTGAACCGATAACCTCACCCTGAATGGCATCTCCGGCATCGACTGTTATGACATTCTTACCCTGTGCCATAAGCTCTGCTCTGTATGCGGCAAGGACAGGGTAATCATCTATTGCACAATGAACATCGTTTGTGTAAAGAATAACAGTTTCCGGGGTCTGCGCAAATACGGTTAAGCTTACAACCGACAACAGCATAACCACAACAAGTAAAATACTGATAAATTTTTTCATTTAATACAACTCCTTATATATAATTTAATACTCAACTGTTTTCAAACTTTTCTTCATTCATCCTATTAACATATTCAACAAACTCCACAAAAATTCTTTCACCGATATTTTTATAATCATAGCTTAATGCTTTTTGGATTTTAACCTTACGAATTTCTTCGGGTACCCCATATATATACAATATTTTATCAAGGGCACCTGCTATTCTTGTTTCAAGAGCAACATGTTCATCAAGGCTCATAAGCGTTGCATATTCAATGCCCGAAACAAGAATTTCCGCTTCCGCAAACTGTTCTTGAGACCAATCATTACAATAAGATCTATAAACCCCTTTTGACCTTTCGGTATCGTTTTCACGAATAATTTTAAGTGTCATAGAGCTTTGGTATGCCGAAATAAAAAAATCCTTTGCAACAGGGTTACTATCGCATACTGACGCCATTGTCATAAGCTCAAGGCAAACTGCCATCACAGAGCTTATGCCGTCCTGTACTTCTTCCTCAATGAGTTTCCATTGAAATTTGCAAAGGTCATCGACGAGCACAGCTAACAAATGCTCTTTGGTGGGGTAATAATATGTAAGATTACCAGTACTCATATTAAGTGTTTTGGCTATCAAATTCGGACTCACAGCTGAATAGCCTTTTTCAAAAAACAACCGTATTGCCGTTTTTATTATTTCGTGCTTTGTAACACTTGATTTTTTGAATGTCATACTTACCTCCCGAGAAAACCCGCACTTGTACTAAACCTATTTTTACACCATTTTAGCACAAGTGCAAAACAATTGCAACACCTTCATGTAAATATTTGTAAAAAAATTCAATGATTTCCGCCTGATTTCAAAAAAGGTCAGCCACTCCGAAATTATCGGATGACTGACCTTTTTTATTTGGTAAGAATTGAATTTCAAATAAAAATAAAACCCATAAGCAAACCGCCCGCAAAGCCCGATATATGCTCCCAAGCAGTTGCTTTTCCCATAAAGAGCATTCCTCCGATAGTATATATTGCTAAAACTATCAGTGCAAGCACGGGCACGGGCGAAAAGAAAATCGTTCCGTTTTTCACCGCAAGCAGTACAAAAACCGCTATAAGACCGTAAATACCCGTAGAGGCACCTTCGCCTTCGTGGAGCTTATAAACGAACGCCATATACAGCCCCGATATAAACGCAGAGACCACATAGCAACAAAGGGTTTTCAGCGTTCCCAACTGAGATTCAACCGCGTATCCCACAATAAGCGTTGCAGTTATATTTGAACAAATATGTAACGTTCCGACGTGAAGAAGTGCAGATGAAACCAGTCGCCAGACCTGACCTTTTTTTATTTTCTTTTCGGACAAGTGCAGGGCATGATTTATGTAACCCTTATTATGCCCCGTTAAAAGCTTTTCTTTAAGCGTAACTGTTTGGTTTTTCGAAATTATCAAAAAGTTATCAAGTATGTAAATTATAAAAATAATCGCGCAAAAAGAAACAGTAAAAATCGGCACAAGCCAACACCCCTCTCTTAAACAAAATATAATTGTTGCATTTTAATCAGTAAAAATAATCCCTTAAGGTTTTGATAACATCAAGCTTTTTCATCTTACGGTTAATCATAATGGTTGTTATAACAATGCTAATCAGAAAGAAGGTCAGAGAAACCGCTGTAACAACGACAGTATTTTCAAAACTCCCGAAATTCACTGAACTGTCATCGCTGTAAATTTCCATAAGAAACGAAACAGAATATACTATACTCGCAAGGCTTACCAAAATTCCCGATACGCTGCAAATCGCACTTTCTAACCGTACCGCTTTAAGAACGGATTTTATTGAAGCACCCGAGGAAATCATAACCGCATACTCGCTGATATTGGAATTAATATTTGTAAAAACCGCAATAAACGTGCTTGCAATACTTACAATACAAAGGCATATGGCAACTATGCCGAAATAATACTGAAAAGCGAAGGTAAAAGAAAGCAAATCCTTACCTAACAAAAATATTTCCTGATTATTATAGTTTCTTATGACATTAAATATCGCAATCGTAAATGCCGCTATTGAGGTATAAAAAACCGTCATAGCTATAATTTTAAAATATTTACCGAAATTATTCTGAAAATTTCTTATTGCAATAAAATATTCAATACCCTTTCTCTTATAGGCACCGGGCTTGGCGGTAAAGGTGCAGATACCGATATCCGTCCCCGCAATTTGTCTGAGCTGGGTTGCGGTCATTTTCACAGATAGCTTTTTACACGCTTTTCGTGAAAACACACAAACGGACAGAAACACAAAGGCAAGCGCAACGAGCACAGCCACCAAGGAAGCTTTAAAATTCACGGATAACTGTATACCGTTATAAGCCGTACTCCTGAACAATGCGTGTGCCGTCAGCTCCGCAACATATATGCCGATGATACCCGAAACCACACCTGCAGGAAACGCAAAAGCACAATAATACACGCTTTCATAAAATGCGCATTTTTTTATCTGCTTGTCAGTGGCACCGCTTGCAAGAAGAAGCGAAAAGAAGCCTGAGCGTTCTCTTTTACAGGCGGCAAAAACAATTGATAATGCCACGCAGGATACCCCGAGCACAAAAATCACCATAAAAATTATTACAAAAGGCAGATTTTCCACCAATGCAACGGGAGCAAAAACCGAGTCCGAATTACCTGCGGACGGGGGCGAAACAAATTCCGCGTAACTTGAGGGTACGGCATAGCTTCTGAAATACATAGTAAATTCAACCACATACTCCCAGATATCGGACATATTTGATAAACCGTTTTTCACAACTGTTTCCATAGAATTACCCGTCAGAGCCGCAGCGTGATAAAGATAGAACTCAAAATAATTAATACTCAATGAAAGTACCGTTATCAACGCTGCAACTGCTATGGCAATAACCGCAATTACAAATACTGTTTCGTTTTTGTTAATCAAAAGCCGCTTGCGTGCAATATCCTTCAACACTTTCATTTTTCTGCATCTCCGCCCTGTAAAGTATCGGAAATAATTTTTCCGTCCTCTATCCTTAAAACGCGGTCAGCCTTCCGAGCAATTTTTTCATCGTGAGTTATTATGACAAGGGTGTTATTGAACTCGCGGCACAGCTCAGTGAGTAAATTGATTACCTCCTCGCTGTTTTTTGAATCAAGGTTACCCGTCGGCTCGTCCGCAAGTATGAGCTGAGGTTTTGATATAACAGCCCTTCCTATAGCAACCCTTTGTTGCTGTCCTCCCGACAATTGATTGGGAAAGCTGTAACCCTTGTTGTATAAGCCCAGACGCTTCATCAGAGCTTCAACCTCTGCAAAATCAGGCTTTTCGCCCGACACAACCTGAGGGAAAGCAATATTTTCTTCCACATTAAGGACCGGAATCAGGTTGAAAAACTGATAAACCATACCAATATTTTTGCACCTGAACACCGACAAATCAGTATCCTTCATTGAGTATATATCCTCGCCGCAGATATATACCTTACCCGACGTAGGCTTTTCTGTTCCGCACATCATATGCATAAGTGTGGACTTACCCGAACCGCTTGTGCCTACAATTGCAACAAACTCACCCTTATGTATTGTCAATGAAACATCGTTAACCGCAATGGTATTCAAATTCCCTATACCGTATTTTTTTGTTGCGTGTTCAATCTTTATAACCTCACGGCCATCCGTTTCACAAGTGAAATATTCTGAAGTCTTTTTCATTCTCATATCCGACTCCGTTTCCGCCGTAGCTTTTAAATCAATTTACTGATGTATGTAGGTTATATACTTTTTCCTCTCCGTTTTCCCACCAGGAAGCTCTTCCGTCATCAAGAACAACAAAATCAGCATCCTCGGGAAGGTTAACGGAATAAACCTCGGTCTTTTCTGTACCGTCAAGCTTCATTCTGTAAGCGGTGCATAATTTTTCGTCCTCACTTATAACGACCTCATCGGCAAAATACACCCAACCGTCTATAACCGTATATCCCGCAATAATATTTTCGCAAGCATACAACAAATCCCCATCCCAATTGTACGCGTAAAGGGTACTCTGCATTCCTACAGCAAGAGCCTGCGTTGTACATAAAAACATATCGTCAAAAACATACCAGATATGTCCTGAGAGATGATCCCCCTGCAGTGCCATAAGCTCATCGGTTTTCATATTATACAAGTACGAAAAAGTGTCATCGGTCGGAGGATAACTCACCTCGAAAATCACACTTTCCTGATTTGATGCTATAATTTCAGCATTCAAAAAAGAATTCCCGTATTGTGCATCGTAATCAGCGGATATAACAGCCACCGTATTGGTTTGCTTGCTTTGTTCATCGGTGTAGGTGATACCGAATAAATACGTAGCCTTTTTATGTGAAGACATCATATTCTTGTCATAGATAAAAAACTTATTATTACATCCGTCGGGATTTCCGGTAAGCCCAAAGGGTCCCTGATATTCAATTTTCACCGAAGAATCAATATAATTCTTTTTTACTTCGTTACTTTTGTCCTCCGGGACATCCTCTTCGGTTGTTTCAACATCATCTGTATACTGTCCGTTTTCATCAAAATAAGCATCATAGTTATCGTCAATATTTTTCCCCACGGAATCACTGTCTATATAAAAATACTTGTCAGAATCAGATGCTGATACAACCTTTGCGTAATACTCCATATTTTTGAAATCGTATCCCACTTTTTCTATAACGAAATCGGAGTCGGAATAATTCTCCTCCAGATATTCGGTAATTCCTCTTTTAGCAAGGAATTTAGAAACGGGATTCCCGAAAACCTCATTCAACAACCAGCCGACAATTACCGAAATAATTACCATTAAAACAATTACGATGCTTATAATTATTTTCTTCTTTTTCATAAATATAGCCTCCCGTATTATTATCATAGCGATTTTTCAAACATTAGGTCAGCCCAATCACTGTTTTCAAAGAAGTCTGCCGAAATCGTGTGACCGCCTTTTTCGTATATTTTTACCTTCAGGTCACCGTTGTTATTTTCAAGCCTTTCGGACAAAAGTGTATTGCTTACCACCATCAGCTCGCAATCATCCTTTGCCCAGGATATATAAAACGGGGTTTTTGAAAGTGTTTTATAATCCTCGTCCGTCAGACGGCGCACATAGGGGTCATCACATTTATCCATAGGGATAGGATACTCCGAATTATAGGTGTACGCCATTGAAATTACTGCAGCCGCGTATTTTCCGGGATTTCTGAGACACTCATAAACACATCCGTAGCCTCCGTGAGAAGTGCCCGCAAGGTATATTCTGTCAAAATCAACGTTGCCGTATGTATTCTGAAGGTAGCTTATTATACCGTCAAGTGCCCGACTGTACTCCGGCCTGTTATATTCACAAGCGACATCCAGATGAATTGCAATCTGGTGGCATTTGTGTACATCAAGCTTTTTAATCAGTTTAGAAAACTCTTTCATCTGAATATCATTCTTACCCGCACGGTTCATACCGTTCCCGTGTTGATAAATCACAACAGGTAATTTTCCCTTTTCATCAATTGGTTTACACCTGAAAAAATAACCTTCTCCCGTGGTTTTATCACAGTAAAAATACTTTTGATATGAGGGATAAAGCAATGTAACCCCCTGCTTTATGACCCCTGAGCTTTCTACACTTGCAGTTAATTTCCGCTTGTATTTTTTTATTTTAGGTGCTCTGCTAAGCATAGCCCTCATAACAACGTTTTCCGCCTTATTAATTAACGTCATACAAACACGCACCGCCTATTTTTTCTTTTTTATTTCAAAATAGAATCGTACTTTTCCGTTATTGCTGTCGCAGCCATATTCAGCGTTATGAAGAATAAAAATATTTTTGGTTATCGCAAGACCTAAGCCACTACTGCCGATTGTACTGCGGTTAACAGAACCCGATTTGTAGAATTCATCCCATACCTTTTTGATTTGCTCATCATCAATAGAGCTCCCGTCATTCTCTATTTCAAAACGAACCTTTTTATTGCTCCGGGTGAGGGTAATCGAAACCTCTTTTTCCGCATATTTTACCGCATTGGAAATAAAGTTACTCATAGCAACTCTTATCATTTCCAAATCCGCTTCTGCAACAAAATCATCTGTATTTTCAATAGCTTCAGGAATCAATTTTACATTAAGCTCACGTTCGCTGATTATGCTTTTCATACGTCCGAGTATACTTCCCGTTAATGAGTAAAGGTCCACTTCCTCCCATTGAACAGGCTTTATCCCCGCCTCCATATGGGAAAGCTCAAGTAAATCCGTAACCATTTTATTCATATGGTCCATTTCATTCATCATTGTTTGGGTGATCTCTTCTTTTTCCTCTTCAGGAAGGTATTCCCAGTTTTCAACGTATCCCCTGGTTATTGCAAGGGGCGTTTTCAATTCGTGGGCTATTCCCCTTGTAAGCTCTCGTCGATTATTTTCTGCTACCTGTTGCTTTTTGTAACTATTGCGCATAACAAGGTACAATATAATTATTGCAACAGTTGCAAATACAGCAACAGCAACATAAACACTTACCAACTCCCTTATCGCAATACTTAGAGGATGAAATACATACGCACAAGAATATGTATACTCACTTTCACCGTAGTAATCGAATATTTTTCTTGCTATTCTGACAGTGGAAGTAAATAATCCATCATCAAAAATTTCAAAATAGTTGTCAGAATCCTTTTCAAGTAAGCCAAAGCTGTATTCACATGCTTCTCTGGCTTCTTGGTTATATTTTTTATTCCAGTTTTCAATATTATTAACATAATGCATGGATATATTGTGTTTGAAATCTTCATGCTCGTAATCAAACCATTCTTCAAACTCAACATCACCCTTATTTGTTTCATTTTTATCAGGAATGAATCCATAAGTTTTATGGTAAGTGTAATCATACCACGTTAGCTTTTTCAGATAAATAAAATTTTCATCACAGGTACCCTCAACAACATAACTGTTACCCGCCACACTGATATTTTCTTTACCATACGCTGTGCAACGGTAAAGAGCGAATATTGCGTTATTGTTATAATGCTTTAAATCTTTCGAATCACTATAATACAATCCGCCGAATTCTTCTTCGAACTTGTCACCTAAAAGCAAAACCCGTACTTCATGTTTTTTTGCATCTCTAACATCTTTTTCAAAAACAATACACGGCTGAAAGCTCGCCACAATTTCACCCTTAGTGTTTTTAATTTCACTATGAAATCCCACATCTGAGGAAACAAACGGAGCATTACTCATCCCTATTCCTTCGTGAGCCAAATAAAATGACGGAATAATACCCATTGCATTTTCAGTGTCCACAGCTGTTTCGTAATCCTGTAATTCTCCGAATGTGTAATAATCCTCAACGCAGCTATGAAAATAAGTGGGTACCCCTTTTATTTCATTATACAAATCACTTTTAATCCACTCAGCCTTCTGCACCGTAAGAATGGAACAACCGAACAAAGATACGCAAATAAGAAGTAATGCAAGTTTAATTGTATTTTTACGGTGTTTTTTATCCACACTTTACTCCTCCCACATATATCCGGTTTTTATAACTGTTTTTATGTAATGCTTGCAAGAGCCTAACGCGGCTCTCAGGTTTTTTATATGGGTATCAACAGCTCTGTCATATCCGTCATATTCAGGACCCCATACATAATCTAAAATTTGATCACGTGAAAGCACCTGGTTTTTATTTTCTAAAAAATACATTAACAAATCATACTCTTTGGGAGCAAGGGTAACTATCTTGTCCTCTATGGTAACAAGCCTTCTTGCCGGCTCGATTTTAAGCGTTCCTACCCGTATAATACCGTTCTGAACAACCAGACCGCAGTATCTTTTTATAAGAGCATTTATTTTCGCCTCAAGCACCGGCATGGAAACCGGCTTTGTTATATATTCGTCCGCCCCGACCTCGTACCCGTTTACAATATCATATTCCTTATTTAAGGCGGTTAAAAATATAACCGGAACATCATATTTTTTCCGTATTTGCCTGCATACCTCGAGTCCGTCCTGTCCGGGCATCATAATATCAAGTATTATAATATCATAGATTTTTTTGTTTATGGCAATAACAGCTTCATCACCGTTTGTCACGGCATCTACAAGAAAACCCTTTTTTGATAAATACCCGCTGACAATATTTCTGAGAGCCCTTTCATCCTCTGCCAATAAAACTTTATAACTCATAAAAACCTCTTTTTCTATCAACCATTCAACGCCGTATTAACAACCTTCTGATATGATAATATATCTTTTTTCTCAGAAACGCAACCGTTGTTGAACCTATTAAAACTCTTGAAATTATTACACATAGTAAAATTTTTATACACACCTGCTTTATGTGCATTTGATTAATCTAACACAAAAATTGCCTATCGCTTTTTTATAGTTTTTTTCACACGTCTGAACAATAAGCCTGACAACAGCCCCAATAAAACTCCGACAACGGAAACGGCTGCATAAACCGCAGTATACCCCGGTAATATTGCCCACTCTCTGTCCCATATAGGTGCAACAGCCCAGGAAACGAAAAACAAAATAGCGTTTATAATGGGATATGTAAATTTGAAAACGTATTTAATATCAAAAGCGCCTATAATAAATGATGCCACAGCTACAAAATATCCCATGAGAACCAACATATCAAGACCGTTCATTTTGCCCAAAGGAGTAATCTCGACAAGCAGGGGCAACAAAACCAGCCCCGTTACAGATATCGCCAAACCTATTACATACTTTATGATACGTTTTTCTTTTTCTTCACTTATATTAAATATATAGCCTTTCTCTACTTTTCTGATAATGACTATCGCGATTACTGCTATAAATACAATTACAAATATTATAAAAATAATATAGGGTATTGCAACGTCGTCTGACACCATCTGTAACGGATGAATTACAAAAACACTTGATACAAAGTAACCGTCACCTAAAGCTTCGACCTTTTCAATAGTGTATGTTTTAAGATTATTATGGTTCTTACTCACAAGCTTTTCGGAATCACAGCCTGCTTCAAGATAATCTGATGATAAATTTTTACACAATATGCTTGCTTCTTCGTGTATTTCTTCATCCTCAATATAGATATACGGCAGATTTTCTGTTTGCATAATAAACTTTTTATCAGTAAGACCATTTATCCAGTTTTCAACAGGCTCCTTACCCATATCAGTTTTATCGTTTACGGGTGTGTATATGTATGTGGCAACCAAATCCTCTTCAACGTTTTCGCTCCACACCATTTTTTCAACATATACAAATGTATCGTCACAAGTTCCGTATATTTCAAGAGGTTTTCCTAAAATGTATTCAAAACCGTCTGCTTCAACCGCCTGAGAGCAGAGGCTCATACACTCGAACGGATATTTGTTACTTCCCCAATCGCACTTTTCCCCGTCAGAATATTCACTCACAAGAGTATATTCATCAAAAACTATAATACGGTAATCATCCTTATTATCAGCGGTTTTACCCGTTAAAACTAAAAATGGTTCGTACTCAGCCAAAACCTCGCCTACCTCATTTCGCAGTTCACTGTGAAAACCGTATGCGGGTGCATCCCAATATTTTCCCGGATTTTCAAAGTCATAACCGAGATAAAAGGCTTTTATAGGATCAACGCCTGCATTAAGAGACTCCTGCATAACCGAAACAGGGTTTTCCTTGGTTTTTATTACGTGTTCGGCATTTTTGATTATCTGCTCCGCTTCACCACATTGCAGCTTATAACAAACAAATAAAGTTGACGCCAGAATTCCTACAGACATAACAGCAATAATAAAAATGTACATTATTCTATGTTTTTTCTTCACAACAATCGCCCCTTTTCAAAAGACATTTTTTTATTGCAACCTCATTATACTTTCGTTATGTGTAGTCTTTGTGTCGCTTTATTTATTATTTTGATTTTTATGACGATAACGCAGTATTAACCACATTCTGATATGATGACATATCAATTATTTCGCAAACACAACCATTTGCAGCATAGCATTGAAGTGTATCAGTTTTTTTGTGTCCGTTTGCTATAAGCTCCGTTTCGGTCGCATCAAGAACATCGCATACACCGTCACCGTTGGTATCACCCTCAACCACAACGGTAAAATCGGTGGTCGTGTCATCATTCTGCTTAACGGTAAGGGTGGCTCCCGTTACCAAAAACGGCAATTCCCTTTGCTGGGTATCCTTGATCACAAAATCGCTTTTTGAAAAGATATTAAAGTTATCTTTAAGATACGAAAAATCGTTATCCGGGGTAATAATAACGTTATCCTTAAAGTTCATATAGACTTCCTCATCCCCGGTATACACGCACTTTGTAAGTGCCTGAACACACACATTGCTGATTCCCAGCTTGTAATAGTATGTCATATCACGCCACGTAGTGCCGCCGTTATTACTGAGGAAGCTCTCGCCTTCATGGTATACAAAGTTTCTTTTCTCATCATCCTCAAAGGCAAGCATGGGCTTTTGGGTATCGTGTGACACCTTTATCACAACCGAAAAAATCATTCCGGGCTCAAGAAGCACTTCTTGCGGAAGATGAATTGTATGATAACCGCCGTTTTTTATCCTGAGGCTGTGGGTAGCAACCAAATCACCCTCAACCGGTGAGGTATAATCCTCGGGTAAGCCCGTATAAATACTTACGGTAACATCCGTATCGGGCTGTAAGGTATATGTAGCCACATCCGTAATTGCCTCGTAATTTTTTGCCTTAAAGACATTTGAATACAGCGGCTCATAGCCTGCGCTCATCACCGCCATATAACCTCGACCGTTATATGTGTAATTATTTGTATAATCATCAGCCTTCTGAGTTGTGAAGCCTACGGGCGCTCTAAGAGTCATATCCTCATAGGAAATCCAGAAATATCCATCATTTCCCCAATCATCGCCCCAACTGTTTTTGCACAACCACGCACCGCTGCTATTCGGAGCATATTCAGGAAGAAAATTATCGACGGAATAATTATCATCCCAACCGATAATGGCAACCATATGATTCGAAAGCTTTTCGGTATTATAGTTATAAGCATAAGTAGCTTTATTGTACATTGTTTTATCACTGTAATAGCTTATTCCTACCGCTCCGTTTTCCATAATCCATTGCTTAATGGATACATCATCCAAAAGTTCCTCACAAGACTTGATAACCACGCCCGAGCCTTTGTCATAACGCACACTCTCATCGTAATTACCCATTGATGAATGTGAATAGGGGTAAAAACGGTAAGCGCTTTCCTTGGCAAGACCGGACCAGCGTGACAGGGCAGCAACAACATCATCCGAATTACCGGCACATTCACTGCCTGAATAGGGATTTTCAACAATGTAACCTTCACCGTAATTCAAATCATTCACATCAGTGGATTGGCTGTTTTTTGAAAACCACACCAAATGCGCCTCTGAAAAATTCGTGTCCGCATATTCACTGTTTCCGTGCATTATGCTGTTACTTTCAAGGGAAGCCACACAGGCGAATGCCCAGCAATTACCTGCACTGCCCTGAGAGGTAACGGGGCTGACATACCCGTAATCCCTTAAATCATACGAATCGGGCATAGAAACAGAGGTAGCACCAGCATAACAAATATCCTCGGATTTCCTTTGTAAATCCCCATACGCCTCGTTTATATCCAATTGTACTTCTTTTCCGTTTTCATCAACATATTTATAATTTACGTATCCGTATTCACTCGGTTCACATTCCACCCTGCGGTACAGTCTGAAATGAACCTCATCCTGCGCATAAGCAGGTAACACCGCAACAGAAAAGCTTAAGCTCACACATAAAGCAATCGCTATTATTTTTTTCACGTTTTTCCCTCCTCACAATTATCGGGCTTAAAAATCACACATTAAATTCAATTCTTTTACCTATAGAGTTACGCTTTTTTTGCTTTTTTATTGATAAAGATAATACCGACTATAATCGCAATTGTTCTTGCAATTCCTATACCGTATCCCAAAAATGCGGAGGATAACTTTTCCGCAGCAATACGCATCGGATGGAAAACGTAGGCACAGGAAAAAACATAATCATTTTCGGGATTATCGTCCCCGTCAGCAAGCGTTTTTGTTAAATATACGGTTGATGTAATTAACCCCTCGTCAACCATGCAACCATCTGTTTCGGAAATGGCTGTGCCGTTTTCAAGCATTTTCTTTTCACAGACAGCCTTCGCCTCATTATTAAGAGCTGTGTCCGCATACTCCACGGCAGAAACAGAGCTTATATCAAGACGGTAGTTGTTGGCGACGTCACCCTTGATACCGAACCATTTATTGAAATCAACACTACCCTTTTCGGTATTATTTTCGCTTGGTGTAAAGGTATACGTTGCCAATTTCTCATTGTCATACCACTCAAGCTTTTCAAGGTAAACGTAATCACTGTCGCAGGTTCCGTTTACGTACACGGTGGTGTTCACCCTGTCAAAATCCCCTTTGCCGTAGCCTGTAGTGTTTTCCAGACTGCGAACGGCACGACGGATATATCCGTCACGCTTGCTGTAGTATCCAAGGTCACTGTATTCTTGCGTAAACTCATCACCCAAGGGCAGAATACGGATATCCGAATTGTCTTTATCCGGATTCTTCTCAAAAAGGATATACGGTTGTGAAAAAGCCACGATTTCGCCTTTTTTGTTTTCTACCGTACTGTAAAAGCCCATATCCATCGACAACGGGTCAAGCTGATAAATTTTCAGATTTTCGTGTGAAAGATAAAATGCTTTGACTATATTCTCTGAAGCGTAGCGATCGTTTAATTTTTCGTACAGCTCCGTAGCATCTTCACTATATCTGCTGTAGCTGTCAATAATATCCTTAGCCTCAACTAACACCAAAGCACCGCGAACGGTTTCGCTTACTAAGATAACACCTATTATTAAAAGCACTATTTTTATCCATCTCTTATTTTTCATATTGAGCATCAACCTCTTTTACTTCGCCTTCGGAAACAACAGGCTTTATGTTTGATTCACGCTTTTTGTAACAAATAATGCATACCGCCAATACCAGCCACGCTGCAAACACTACCGCGCAGCCTATGTATGTACCTGTAAGCTTTGAACGCGCAATTTGCAAAGGACGGCAAAGGTAAACACTTGAAACAATATTGCCGTCACCTATATCAACACTCTTTTCTATAAAAAACTTACTCAGGTACTTAATATCACTGGTCGACGTAATTTCATCAATGTTTACTGTGTTTTTTCTGAATTTTTCGGAAAGCTCCTTGCACATACTTTCAGCCTCCGAGTTTTCGAAGGGTATATCCCGATAATATGAGCCTACAACATTTCGGGCACCGATGTAATACTCTTTATAATCCAGCGAATTCACCCAATTATCAAAAGATATTTTACCGAGAGCTGTATTGTTATGCTCAGGAGTATACGTGTATGTTGCGCTTCCCGTTTCGGAATGCCAAACAATTTTCTCGGGATAAATGAAGCTATCGTCACAGGTTCCGTATATTTCGAAATCAGTTGCATAACCGGAATAGAAGTCACTGTTTTTATGTGCATTTACACAAGCATCCAACTGGTATAATGCGGTGGTATAATCCTCACCTTCAATCTTAAAAGTTGTGCCTGTACCGTTGTTGCTTTCATACGTTATGGTTGCTTTTTCATCCCAAAGAATAAAACGGGTATCTTCAACTCCCTGCTTCGTCTCACCCTTTACTACAATAAAGGGCTTGTATGAAGCAACGACCTCACCTTTTGCGTTTATCATTTCGCTGTAAAACTCACCCTCTGTAAAATTCGGGTTTTCGAAAGCATAACCTGTATAAAAGGAGTGCACCGCATCAAGGCCGTCACCGTAGGCCTCCTTCATCACGTCCGTCGCGCAAACCTTGTTTTTTATAATGTATTCACTTCCCTCGGCAAACTGCGTTGCCGTTGTATGGGTAGCAATACAGCAATAAGCGCTCATACCGATTGCTATAATTATTGTAAATGCAACTACAACCGAACGAAACACCATTTTTTTCATAAAACACACTCCATTCATAACAAAAACGTTTTAAATATTGCTTCTGAACCTTAACTTTTTCACAATTGCTCTTGCAAATTGATTAAACTTTTTTCATTCTTGCCACCTGCTTTTTCTATCTTTAATCCAATTATTTCCGAGCGATGTGTAATTTTTGTGTTGTTTAAAGATAACATACATAAAATTTTTTTGCTTTCTCAGTACTGTTGTGATTTGTTATTATCCGAATACTAACAAATCTTCTTTCTTTTTTCCGTTGTCTGAATTATAAAACAGTTATGCGTATTTTATATGTGCTCAATTTTTTCTCTCTAAATATATCTTAACAGTGGGAAAAGCTCAATGCAACAATAAAGCGGTCTCAAGCCTCAAGTTACTTAGCTTTTGGTAAATTTTATCGGAATTTTGTTATACAAACTACCTCCAAACAGATAGATTTTTGTTGAAAGTGCAGAAAAAGAAGCAATCACGACCGTGATTACCCCTTTTATAGTCATAATTTTATGCAATCGGGGAAGGCTTGTTTTCTCATAACCCCCCACATTTTATCAATGTACGAAAGGGTATAAAAATTCTCATAATAATGATAATAGAAAGCCCCCTTTAGTGTCATTTTGTACACATTATCACTTTCGGTAACGAAACCGAGAAGCTTAGCAACCCATAATTCAAAGCCATACATTTTCTTCAAAGGCACGCCAAAGAACTTTTCAAAATCGCGTGCATCCACTTTTGTACTGTACGCAGTCCAGAAAAGGTAATAAATCATTCTTTGTCGTCTCGAAAAGCGTATTGTTAAGGAAGTGGGTAACTGTTCTTCGTCAATACGCTTACAGTATTCCTCCACTGAGAAGGTGTTAATTTTAAACTGGTCTTTTAATAAGGTAGTGGCAGAACACCCGAAGCCCAGGAAATTATCTCGTGTCATAGAAGAATACCCTGCCTGCTCTTCGCCGGAAAATGTCCAGATAGAGCTACGGCTGTAGCCTTTATCCAGGCAGTAGCGGGTTATATCATCCAACAATTTGCGTTTTCCCTTTTTAGGAAGGGCTTTTACGGAGCTTTCGGTAAAAGTAAAATCTATAAAGGGATATATTGCAATATGGTTGGCGCCAATACTGAAAGCTGTATCAATATCGGATTTCAAATCCTCGTAGGTCTGGTCCGGCAAAGCGAAAATAAAGTCCATAGATACCGTTTCAAAGGATACGGCAGATAATGCCTCGGAAAGGGCATTTGCATCTACGTCTTTTCTTCCCAATACACTTTGATATTTTTTTTGAAAGGATTGAATACCAATGCTGATTTTTGAAACTCCGGCATCCTTTATGGTTTTTAATACGGGAACCGTCACATTGTCAGGATGGAGCTCCAGACCTATTCCTTCGGTAATTTCAAAATATATTTTACAGGTATCTATAATTTCTTTCAGGCGATGAGCCACCAATGCAGGAGTACCACCACCGAAATATAAGCTGGTAACCTTTTTACGACCGTTATATTGACTGCCTACCATATGTATTTCTCGGAGCAGGGTGTCTACATAGTGCTCGCAAAGAGATTTTTCGTAACGTACTTTGCAGTAAGGGCAGAAATTGCATATACTCTTACAGAAAGGTATATGGATATAAAGTCCGAGATTATCACATTGCGCGTAAGGAAGCTCCTGATCGTATTCGTTTTTAAATGTAAATGGTTTTACGGAACGTGTAAGCCAAGTTCTGGCTAAATCGGTGATTATATTCATAGCAAACCTCATATATATTTCAGATAGGTTTTCAACATTTCAAAGATGATCTTTATGTTGCCACGGAACAACAATGTGTATTCTGCAACAAAGAAATATCCACATTCTTCGCACAATCCGGGAACATCAATACATCTGCCACAGGTGCTGATTTTTCCGTTTTCTATAACTACACATTGGTGGCAGGGTGTGGGAAATTTGTTTTCTATTAAATACGGGAATGCGGATTTCAAATTGAAAACAGGGCAACCCTCATCCATCATTTCAGTGATAATCTTACAGCAATCAGCTTTTTCTTTTTTGGAAAGTGACAATTCCCGTGTATCGGGATAAGGAGTGTGGAAATTAAAGGAAACTGCTTTTACGTGGTCGGTATCACGGGCAAGACGACATACATGATTTATACAATCCTTATTAATCTGGTTTATCGCCATATAAAAGCATATGTTGTCAGACGTAGCATTGCTGATATTGTGCAGAATAGTATCGTATGTATCACCTCGGATGATATTATGCTTTTCCCGGTCTCCGTCCATACTGAGAAGAATAAGGTCAGCTTCAGGTAAATCTATTGCAAACGTACCGTTGGTAACAACATTTACAATAAGAAAGCCCATTTCCTTTGCTTCAATGACCAGGTCACGTAGTGTTTTATCCCCATCCTTCCATAAAAAAGTTTCGCCTCCGCAGAAAAAGAGGATTCTAACACCCATATCGTAAAGAGTCTGCATTTCTTTACGAATTTTATGATAAGAGTGTATTTTTGCAGTAATGTTGTTTACGGAGCAGTGTTTACATTTAAGATTACACTTATCCGTAAGTATTACCGTTCCGAGAATCGGGTCCTTTTTGCGCAACAGAATTGTCTTCACCCCAAATGAAGCAAAGTGTATGAAAGAAGATATTTTCATAATACACCTCCACAGACAGAAAATCTTTCTTGTTTTTTCGTTATTCAATTATGCAACAAATATGTCAATATTACATTTTTGTTATTTCAATTAAAGCATACCGATATAAGAGAAAGCAATAAACAAATGTATTTTCCGGAAATTCATTTAGCTTTTTGAAAATTTTATCAGAAATATGTTACAAAAATCTCATCAGTCGTTGCACACCTTTTATTCTCATTAAAAAAACGAACAAGAAATTTTCCCTCGTTTAAATTTTTCTTTTTTCTTACCTTGTCAACTTTATATATTCGGTCGGAGTCATATGATAATATTTTTTGAATGCTGTTATAAAATGAGATTGTGAAGAAAAACCAAGTGCACGACAAATTTCTGCATTGCTTTGCTTATTCATCAGCATAGTTTTTGCAGCCTCAAGCTTTTTTCGTGTAACGTATGAGCTAAGATTTTCACCAATTTCCTTTTTAAACACCTGGGACAAGTAATCCGATGATATTCCGCAGTGCTCGGATATTTCGCTTACTGTGATTTTTTTTGTTATGTTTTCATTTATATAAGTTATAGACTTTCGTACATATGGTGAATAGGTAGGTTGAATTTTGCTTTTTGCAACCATATTTGTCAGTTTTATAATTTCACTTGCAGTAGATAAAAGAATTTCATCCTTTGTTTTTAAACTGTCCACAAGCATAATAACATTATCCGAAAAATCATAAGCAATTTTTTCGTTAAGTCCGCCCTGTATAGCATACCTGGTTGCAAGGGTAATTGTGCTTACCGCCATATATTTATATTGCATCAGGTCATCGTTAGACATTTTACCCATTACAATTAAAGAATCTATATTTTTAAGCTCATCCAAGAGCTTATCCACGTCCCCCTGCTGAACACATGAATACATTTTCAGTTCAATGTGATACGGGGTATGCTTTTCTTTCTGACCAAGTAAATCATCCTTGTTTTCAACCGTTTTTAAACTGACAAGCTCACCTATATTCATATCATACCAACCTTCTACATTTTAAATTTACTTTCGGCTTCTTCCTTTAATCAAATCATATCCGAGCGATGTGTAATTTTTGTGTTGTTCAAAAAATTTTTTAAACAAAAAACAAATTAATAATTATATCATTTTTCTTGTTCTTTGAAACGTTTTATTGTTCTTATAGTTATAAATATGTTCGTTGCAGACAAACAAACAAGTGCTATTGAAAGAAGTATGAACACAATAAACGCAGCTGAAATAGCACTCTCAAAATCTTCAAAAGCATCCTCGGGTGCATAAGCATTATAATTAAGCTTAACAAGCTCCGAAGCAACAGAGCTTATATGGCTCAGGCTATCTACACAAATATAAATACCACGTGATTCAATAATTCCCCTTGCATTTTGTAAATCTTCCGTTGTTGTAATTTCACATTCAACCAACATAGAAGCAATTCTATAGAATGTTTCCATAGTAACAAAGCACGTCGGATCCTCCAGAGCACTTGGTGTCATGGTTTCCTTTTGTATGGTTGAAACAATAGATTTTTCAGACACGCCACTTTGTGCATCAAGCGTAAGCTTTTCTGTTTTATCGGAAACAAATCCTCCGTCTACAATTTTTGTTACACAAATATCGAAAACCGCATTGTCTATATCTTTGTTAGAAAAATACGCCACGTCCTTATCCATACCACTTAAGCCTAAAAATGAACTATGCTCTTCAGGTATCGCGTAAACATTCACCGGTCTTCCATCCATATAAATCCCCGAGTTAACACCATATACAGGTATAACGCTGATACTTTTTCCCGGATATTTTTGTGTCAGAATCTGCTTAATTTGTTCTGCATCATCTGCAGTCACTTTTCTATATGTTCCGTTTTCTGTACAGGAATCAATATAAAGAGTGCGGTTTGCCATATTTTCAACGGTATCTTTTTCATATTTAAAATATTCTTTTGAATACATAAGACCCGCAACACCCGTAACACTTATTGCAAAAGACACCAAAAAAACCACAAAAACAAAAACGATTTTATAAGGCTCAAGCATTCTTCTGGGTGACTGCGCACCTTCACTCAACGCTTTGTTGATATTTTTCTTATAAATATGGAAATAAACAAAAACGAACAAACATAAAAACAAAACAACTGCCACAGTAATAATAAACAACCATTTAAACATTTTTCATAACCCCTTTAAATATTGAATGCATCTTTAAAAGCATGATAATAGCTTCTTGTTACATCAACAATTGAATTTTCTGTCAATGTCAGCACAAATTTCATAGAGAGTGTCGGTGTAATTTTTTTTATTTTACTCTTTGCAACTATCACACTGACACTCACACGCAGGAAATCCTTTTTATTAAGCTGTTCTGAAAGCTTGTAAAGTCTTTCGTTTGCGTAATACTCATTATCAACGCTATGAACAATTATCTGATGGCCAAAGGACTCTATGTAAACAATATCGTTGCAGTCAACAATAATTCTCTCATTTGTTTGCTTATCTTTTACAATAAGTTTTTCTGCAAAACCGTTTACTTTACTCAAAACCAAATCCGCAGAGTCGTCTGTTTCTATTCCGTGCTGATGCAACTCACTCTCAATTCTTTCATAATCCCCATCGGTTATATTGAGTTTGATTTTCATTAATAACCCCTCCTTAAGCCTATAATAATCATTCAGAAAATTTATTTCAATAAGTTCTTCACACTTTGCATATATACATTCACACTTTGCGTAAAACGGTTGTTTTCCTACAGTCAACCTGAAGCTTTTTTATACTCACCAAAGACAAAATCCTTTTTATCAAGATGTTTTATACAATAAACTAACAAATATAAATCCTCCAAAGCTATACAACCCGATATAATAAGAAGAAATTGAAAAAGCAATTGCAAAACGCCCCAACTCAAACATACTACCGATATAATCACACCAAAGAATAGTGCAGACGGTAATAACAGAGTGATAACAATACGTTTTCTGTCAACTAATCCGTTATAAATACCCGGTCTGCCAAATCCGACTTGCAGAAC
Source organism: Acutalibacteraceae bacterium (assembly GCA_045592665.1). Lineage (GTDB taxonomy): Bacteria > Bacillota > Clostridia > Oscillospirales > Acutalibacteraceae > DTU089. Next base: position 11,626 of record JAZNVE010000174.1, on the reverse strand, counting down.
ACATTTGTTATTAAACCTACCGCCCGAAAGCACACCCAACCTTATTATTTCGCGTAACGGAAGCAACACAAAAACCGAAATGCACAATACCGCCACAAGGAGCAATATAATTTCTGCTATTTCAAGATTTTTTATTTCTTGTGTTTTCGTCTTTACCAAAACCCCGAAAAGCGGTATCATCAATACTCTCGCCCAAACAAGGAAAAGATTCAACTTTTTCATAAGCTTATTTTTTTCAAACCATCGCGTATAGCCTGTTTTTTCATTAACGTAATTATTTGTGTAATCGAAGTCTGCCTTTTTCTTAATTTTCATAAAGAAACCCCTCTCATACCAACCCTGAATATTCGGGAATCTTTTTTATCTCGTCAATTAAAGCCTTGGGTGCTGTTTTAAGATAATCCTTTAATCCGTCACCGGCTGTCTTAGGAATATTTTCACAGTTGAGAACAACCTTTGAAACAACGGGAGCCGAATATTTATATTCATCAAAGCTCTCAAGCTCAGTATATTTAGCCTGATGATAATAAGCCTTATCAAAATATGATTTTGCCTTTTCCGCACTGCCGTTTACTGCCTCAAGTGTTGCAAGAAAAGAATATATATCACGCATATCCGAATGAGCCTTACCCATTCTTCCGTCGCTGAAAACTTTTTCATAGAAATCCGCAAGAGCAAGAAAAAGTCGTTGGCTTTCACCTGATCTTACAAGGACTTTATTGGTTGAAAGAGAAAACTCCATATTGCTTTTCAATTGATTAAGAAGTGCTATAATCGCTTCACCTGCAAAGCAATCTCTTTCCTCGCCTTGTGTAGCGTGAACAAGCATACTCTCACGGCATACATACAGCGGGTGCTGCTTTTCCGCAAGCCTTCTTGCCTTTTGTGTTTCCCCCATTTTAGAATAATCAGCTATCATAATGAGAATGACCGTATCTCTTTCGGGCACGTTATCCATAGTAATAAGCTTTTCAAAAACGGTCATTGCCTCTTGCCAGAATACATTTTTTGCGGCATATTCAGTATCAACGGAGCCGTAATCGGAAGCATTATCAGTTTTGCCCTTTAAACCATATATTCGCCATCCGTGAACGTGAAGTGCATAGCCTAAATTCAACAACAATTGCGGTTCAGAAGGAAATCTGTAGACCGCTTCACGAAGCATCGCTATACAATCCGCCAAATTCTCCCCTGAAGTTATCATTTTTTCACTTTTCACAATAATTTCATCAATCTTTTCACGGCGGTTTGCATCGTAACCAAAAAGCTCATCAATTGATATATTGAAGAAATTTGCAATTGAGGGTATCATTTCCATATCCGGATAGCAACCGTTTGATTCCCAACGTGAAACTGCCTGGCATGTCACACCAAGGGCATTCGCAAGGTCCTCCTGTCTTCTGTCATCACGACGACGAAGCTCGCGTATTTTATTTCCTATTTTAATCTGCATAAAACTACCTCCGCTATTTTTTATCACCGGTGTAACTTTATGGTAGACTATCTTTAACCAAAAAGCAATAATCAATCAGTTGTTAAAAAATCAATTGATTGTTGAATAACTGCGTAGTGTTTTTATAGCCCTCCGAATTGATGGAATCCGGAAGGCTATTTGTTTATCTAAACATTCTGAATATGTTCGATTTTATTTAAATTTAACTATAACCTTATGAAAGCCCGGCTGTGTTTTTATTTCTATTCTGCTTTCCCCGTTTTTACCAACAGGAATAATTTTATATTCTCCGTCGGTGGATATGTCCTCGATTCCCTTATGCGCATAAATAACAGTAGGAACATCATATTCTCTATCCTGAGTAAACTCAAGACAAAAAGCATTGCTTTCCCTGTCGTGTCGGTAGCTTTCAATGTTACCGCAAACCGCCTGTGGAACGGGTCTTTTCAGTATTCTTTCAACTTTATTGTAGCTATCATATACGATAAAATTAAGTGTATAAGTATAGTACGCCTGACTCCATTGATTTTCATCAAATTTATCAAGAAGAAATTTAAGATGATCTAACCATCTGTCGCCACTCCAATAACCACCCCATTCACCCACAAGAATAGGTGTATTCCATTTATCCTGCGTTCTTTTTTTCTCTTCAAAAATCGACCATACACGAGAATTGCTCGCATAGTCATAAGTAGGGGTGTCAACCGTTAAATCGTATCCGTGGGGCGAATAACAGAACATTTCCTCACGCACACCGTCATAGTTTACGGGGGGCATACAGAAAGGAATACCAAGGTTTGTATAATAACAGCTTTCAACTATCATTATGCCTTTATCCGTAACCTTTCTGATAGCCTTTGAAAGTCGGTTTATAAATTTTGAATAAACCTCCTCGTCAAATTTTCTTTGGAGCTCATCACCGGCTTTTGTTACCTTACGGAACAGCTCCGGATCCTCAAAAGGCTCAAGCACTCTGTGGGAATTGCCTGTCACAAGCTGTTTTATAAGCCAGGGCTTATTACAACGCTTATCGGTTATTACCGTTTTAGCGAGGTTAAAAATGAGCTTTCTGAATATTTTACCGCCATCACTACCGGGATAGGGTTCATTAAACAAGTCAAATCCCAGTAATGCCGGATGGTCCTTAACCTTTTCGGCAAGGTGACACCACATATTTATAAAATACGTCTGCAAGCCCACGCCGTTAACTTTGGTATCAGCCCAGAAATTATCGAAGCAGTTATGTACGCCCTTATCCCAGAAATACCCTGTTGCCCATACGAGCTTTGATTTTCTTTGCTTCTTAGTACCGCGGAGGCAAGCCCATTCCGGAGCGCCGTCCCCCCATTGGTCCACGGAGCCGCCGAATAAATCCTGGTGCATATCAATAAAAATATGTACACCGTATTTTTCACATAAATCCATAAAGCATATAACCTTATTGATGTATTCGTCATTATACTCATTGGGCTTAGGTTCAATTGCCGCCCACGGAATACCCAACCTTATAACATTCCAACCGTTTTCGCTTATTTTCCGGATTGTAAGTTCCATTAAATCTTTGTTATGTAAAACGCAGAGTCTGTCACCGCATTTATCATCAAAATTCACACCGTTAAAAATTCTGTGTCTGCCGTATTCGTCCACAAAGCGTTTTCCGTCAACGATTATTCTTTCCATATCCTATCCCCTCTTATAAAAACATTTTTCAGTTGTTTCTCACACCGTAAATACAAAGATTTTTTCTTTCTTCAGGAACCTTAAGGTACCCTATTTTTACAAGCTCCTCTGCAATGATACCTATTGTGTCGCTCTGGTGCCTTAAAAAACAAACATATCTGCAATTCTCCTTCAGATGTTCCGGCACATATTTTTTAAGAATTACGGTGGCACGGTGACATATTTCTTGCATACAGCTCTTAACCAACTCTACAAGCTCACTGACCTGTAATTTTATACGATCACCCTCTTCTCGTGAAAACACAGGGAATCGGGCTTTCATTACATCATTCTTGACGTAAATCATATCCTCGCTCACAAGCTGAGTAACTGTTTCTTTTTGATGATAGCCTATATTCTTGCCCGATATTGCGTCAAGGACCACACGTGTTCTTTCGATGTTTTGCGGATGGTAATTCTGACATCTTTCTATTATTTTGTAGTTCACTCCATCATATCGCACCGTTTTATCAATATCCGCCGTACCGTAAATACCGTTAAAAAACGAAAATCCGTAATTGTTATCGTGACCAAATACAATTCCGTATGTTTTATCATACAAATGGGGATAAGCTCCAAAAAATTGCTGAATCTCTTTGTCAAAGTCATTCAACGCATTTACCAAAACAAAATTTACCAAAAACCATCTGTATTCATTTTCATTAAGCTGAACACCTAAATCCAAGGTTTTTATTTCAGGTAAAAGCTCGTCAACCGTTTCAAAAATACTTTTTACGGTATTCTTGCAAATCTGCGCTGCCGGTATTTTTTGCTGAATTTCATTTTCATACTCATTTTCAAAGATAATAAAATTTGTCCGGTATTTGTTCCCCGTTTGTTTAATAAAGTTATATTTCAATAAAATCTCAATTTCATCCTCAAGATATGGGGCAGCTACACCTAATTCTAACGACAGCTCCTCAAATCTTCGTGGTTTTTTATATGCGGCAAGCACAATGTTTCCGGGAAGCTTTCTGTCAAAGGTTTCCCACACATAGGCATTATTTCCGTATCCCCAAAAATCAATACCGAAGGTCCCCGGATTATAGCTTTTTTCACCTAAATTTCTTTGCACTTGTATGCCTTCCTTCAAAATTTTTCTCGTTTTAAAAAGATAGTATTTAACCATCTCTTCACTGATTTTCATTTCTTTTGAAATCTCGGATACGGATTTGTTGTTTAGATAATGCTGTACAGTTACATCACGATACTGCTTTGAAAGGAGTGCCAGCTCTCTGCGAAGAATCATAATTTCTTCATTTTCGACTATATGCTCCTCGGGAGACCCCCAATTCACACCATAAAAATCATAACCATATTTTTGGCTTGCTCCGGTATTTTTCCTTATTCGTTTTTTTAATGTGTTTTCCGCTATTTTCCACATAAAACCGAAAAATGCATCGTCATATTCAAGCTTGTCCACAGAGGATAACACCTCAACAATGATATCATTGGTTAAATCCTCCGCATCTTGCTTATCAAATAGATTTGACACACAAAAAGCGAAAATATTTTTCAGATTTTCATTAAGTAGCTCCGCAGCCTTTTCTCTTGTCATTTATTTTACCGTACCCCTTTGAAAGCTTTCATACATATAGTACCATTGCTCTTACGCAGGTTAATTGGATTTTGAAAATTTTTTAAAATTATTTTAAAACACTCAACCAACAGCCTTCCGCACCTATTCCCTCCTTGGGCGGTACCAGAACACCATTCTCTATAAGAACCTCCACAACTGAATCAAGAATCGGTAAGTTTGCAAGAGTATTTACAAATCGCCACTCATCAAGCAAATAACAAGGAACTGTTTTTTTGATAAGTGAAGCTATTCTTTCAGCAACAATTTGTGCCTCTGCTTCAAAAAAGCCGGTATCAACTTTTTTACTTATATCAAACAATTTCTCATTATCATCAGAGGAACATACCAAAAGCTTCGTATATAATACATCGCCATCTTTATACACATATCCGCTTTCTATTGCTTTAGCAGCGTGTTCTTTTTCTTTTTCTGAAAGCGAGTGTATGTCCAAACCGTCAATTGCACGAAGCATTATTTGAATTGGTGATGCTTTAGATACATTCAAATCACAGCTGAAGTGTTGCTTAATTCTGGTGATATAAATATTATCCAACCGAATTTTAGAAAAACCGCACACATTTTCTGCAGAGACGGCATCCCATCCGCCACCGTATTGTTTTCCGTTATCAACGAATCCGAACACACTGAAGGGTCGCTCAAATTCAGGAACTTTATCAAAGTATTTTTCAGACAAAATGCGTTCAACATTATCAGAAAATGCTTTTGACAAATTAAATATTTGTTGCCAAATAATAAGATTAAAATCCACCTTCTTGTTAAGATACGGGAAGGAAAGGTATTCCTTACGATGATTCTCTATGTATTCACTAAGAATGTTACAAATCTTCGGCAACTGCTCCATATAAATATCGTGGGCGTTTTCTATAACGTTTTTATCCAGTAAAATAAAGTTTATGGCGTATTTTCCGCTGTCTGTACGGCGAAGAAGCCCATACTCACCGTTTTCACCATTTGTTAAAATTTCAAGCTCCTCTTCCACATAAACAGTCGGAACATTTAGTTTTTCCGCAATCTCCGTTGCGCTCATAGGTTTTTTGTGACACAGCCACACGATATGCTTAGAAAACATTCTTGTGCAAACATTACGCGGATCGCCCCACCCGGGATTTCCCGTTCCCCATATAACATAATTAATTTCCTCAAGAGCCGGTGGTCTGTTATAATTCTCTGTCATTTCCTGCACCTCGATTTTTACCTTTTGCCTTGCTGCAAACAATCTTTGACGAACAGCAGTTTCGCTGATGCGTTGCTTTCGTGCTATTTCTGCCGTCGATAAACCGTCTATGTAATACATAATCATCACTTCGCGATATGCTTTTGTTAAAAAAGCTATTCTTCGGTACACTGACTCTAACAATTCGCTACTGTCATCAGCCTTATCTTCATCAGCAATAAGCATAAGAAGTTCTGTTGCATCGCCTTCATAAAATGTGTCTGTATGTTGTCTTTTCCGCTTTGAAAAGTCGGCATACACATTTTTTGCAACCCGCCATACATATGAATACAAATCCGTAATCTCGCCATCTGTATTAGCTGCTTTTACCAATGCAAAAATAATATCCGAACACAACTCCTGTGCCTCATAGCTATCGTTTGTTCTTACATAGCAAAAACCAAACAGCTTTTCCATCAGTTCATTGTCAAAATATTTCAGCAATTCCTGTTTTTTCATAATTCCTCCAAGCGATTACGTAATGCTTTCATCTGTATAGTCTTTTAAAAAACGGTTTTGTTAGGTAACAAACGGATTTTTTTGTAGAATTTTTTGTTTTTAGGAAAAATATAGATATTTATAATCTAATCCTGTGATTCCAACCGTTCTTTTAACGCGGTATTTATTTTGTTTGCTTCTTTTTTCATTGATATAAAAAACATCATAATAGAAAATGCATAAACCAAAACTACGCAAATAAGCATTAAAACAATTTCCTCGGGCACAGGTCTTACCCATTCGAAAAGTATTCCCAGACCGACCATAGAAACACTCACAAACAGATAATGACAAACCAACGCCACTATTAGTCCCTTGGTTGTTGCATATTCTCTGAAAATTGTAAAGGTAGTAATTAATGCCATAATTATTCCCACAAGAGGAATTTCAGCTACGGTATATACGGAGACAACCTCGTATCCCACGATTAAAGTATATCCTGCAAACGCAATAGCAGTACCTGTTGTTACATATGAAAACATTTTAAGAAATTCACTAAAAAATCGCATAGTATTCACCTCTCCTATATTCCTAAAGCTTTTTTCAAATCCGGTACATATTGCCTTGAGATTGTTATCCTTTCTCCGTTCAGTAGTTTCCCTTCAAATCTACCGTTAAACATAGGCGTAACTGATTTTATTTTATTTAAATTTACAACCACAGATTTTGATATTCTTATAAAATCCTTGCTTGATAGTGCTTTCTCAACTTCATAAAGCTTTAATCTTACCTCGAACACCTGTTTTTCACAGTAAGCAAACACTTTATTGTCAACTGATTCAAAATAATAAATATCCTTAGGAAACAGCTTTACTATATCCCTGTCTCTGTAAGCGGTTAACCTTTCCTCTTCTTCCTTTAAGAGATAAATTACCTTCATTATTTCTTCATCAATACTTCTGCACTTTATTATAATTTCATCCTCTTCGTTGGCTTTTGGTGTTTCAATAGTTATTTTCATTTTGCACCTTTCCTTCTTCTGTATTGGGAAACAAGTACCCCAAGGCCAAGACAAATCAAGCCTGAGCCCGCTAAAATCACGCAACATATAATCGGTGGCACTTCATGATTAAATAAGTTAATACTCATACCCATTGTTTCACCGTAAATATTTGTAATTTCTGAAGGTACCCCCTCAAACAACACTCCCATCATATCTTCACATATTACATTCCTGAACATCACGGTGCTGTAAATAACCGGTGTACATTTAACTATATTCTGAAGCACCGACGACAGTTGACCTATGGGCATATAAATACCACCAAAAAAGCCTACAAGAGCACCGATTACTGTTCCGAAACCACTCCAGGCACTTTCAGTTTTAACGAGAGAGGCAAACAAAAACATAATAGAAGAATAAGAAAACGAATTAATAAATATCATCACGATTATTTTAATGTGTGAGCTTACTGACAGTATGGCAGCCCCCTTAATCACACAATACACCTCAGCAATAAAAAATGTCAATACACATATAATTATTGCCGATAAGCAAGTGGAGGTTATGTATGACAAAGCAACAATCACTCTGCTCACAGGCGAAGTGTGAATTGCATCACTTCGCTTACTGTTTTTGTCTTTTATCATAGCTGAATATGCAGAAAGTGTCACCATAACCGCATTAACAGAAATTATTCCTCCGATTGTCCAGTTCAAGATTAACAAAAAAGCATTTGCTTCGTCCTGCACCGCGTTTCTTCCCGGTAAAATTGCAAGCTTGTCCGTTAATACATCAATATTAATGTCACCCAAAAAGAATATCATAAGACATAAAGTAACCATCATTGACAGTAACGAAAAAAAGACAACACCTTTATCTCTGAGATACATCAATAAATTTCTTTTGACCAATTGTGTATATTGTATCATAATTTACCTCCCGTAGCATTAATAAATACGTCGTCAAGGGTTCCCTGTATTACCTCAAATCCGGTGAATTCCCCTTGTAATTCATTTAAAATTTTCACTGCATCGGTTGTTTTTTCAAGCTTTATCAGAATCTTACCACTCTGTTTTTGATATTCCAGCCCACTTAAGCTATTTTCAATATCACGGTCAGTATATATTTTCAAGCAATCAAAGGCATATTTTTCCTTTAATTCATAAGGCGAACCTTCTGCAATTAATTTTCCCTTGTCGATGATAACTATTTTATCTGCCTGAGCCGCTTCCTCCATATAATGAGTTGTAAGAAACACCGTCATATTTGTTTTTTCGCGCATCATCCTTACGGTGTTCCAGACCTCAATGCGTGCCGAAGGGTCGAGCCCCGTAGTCGGCTCATCAAGAAACAGTATCTTGGGCGTATGCATAAGAGCCGCCACTATTTCACATCGTCTTTTTTGTCCTCCGGACAGATATTTATATTTTTTCTTAAGTATGCCTTCAATTCCGAAAACCTTGCTCAGCTCAACTATTTTTTTCTGTGTTTGCTTTTTGGATAGTCCGTGAAGAACACCTCTGCACAGGAGATTTTCGTTAACCGTCAACAAATCATCGAGAACATTTTCCTGATACACCACACCAATATTTTTTCTTATCTTTGTATCCTGTGACAAATCATATCCGCAAAGCCTCACGGTTCCTTCATTTGGTGCGAGTAACGTTGACATTATATTTATTGTAGTAGATTTACCCGCTCCGTTAACACCTAAAAAGCCAACAAACTCACCTTCATAAGCAGAAAAAGAAATATTATCCACCGCTATAAAATCTCCGTATTTTTTGGTAAGCCCGTTTATTTCAATAGACTTCATATCTATCGCCTCCTTACAAGCCTAATTTAACAAAGTCTTTTTGCATTTACAATACAACTGACTGTAAGTTGCATTTCAGAGGCACTAAGTTGCATATATTTAGCATTTATTCATTTAATAAAGCATCAAAGCGGAGCATTAGCTTGAATTTCCCCTTAACAAATATGAAAATAATCGGGCATTCGCTATACGCGTGCCCGATTCAACCTCGCCACACAATTTCACCGTTTATAACAGTAACCTTAAGCCGGGATTTTATTTCCAAGGGATTGCCCTCAAAAATAACAATATCCGCATCCTTGCCTTCTTTGAGACTGCCTGTTCTGTCATCTACCCGGCAAATACGTGCCGCGTCAATAGTAATTGCGCGTAGTGCAGCCGATTCGCCCAAGCCTTCCTTTGCTGCAATACCGGCACACAATGGCAGATACTGTATTCTCGAAACAGGGTGATCGGTGGTTATTGCAATTCTGACCCCCGCACTATGAAGAATCCCGGGCGTTTTAAAATCTGAAAGACGGACTTCATCCTTACTACGTGAAGCAAGAGAAGGACCAACAATAGCCGGATAACCGCTTTTGGCAATTTCCTCGGCAATCAAATGCCCCTCGGTACAATGGTCGATTGTCAGCTCAAGGTCAAATTCTTTGGCTATTCTTATAGCGGTAAAAATATCATCCGTTCTGTGAGCGTGTGCTTTAAGGGGAATTTTCTTTTCAAACAGTTCTTTGTAACTTTCCAAAGAAAAGTCCTCGTTCCCTGACCTATCTTGTGAAAAATATTGCCTTGCACGGAAAAGCTCCTCTCTTATAAGCGAAGCTATTCCCATACGACTCGAAGGCATATTACCGTTAAGACCGTAACAATTCATCGGATTTTCACCAAAAGCAATTTTAATCGCCGCCGGAGCAAGAACAACCATATCATCAATGCATCTGCCGTGAGTTTTTATAAATGCAAATTGTCCGCCAACAGCATTTGAGCTTCCCGGTCCTGCCATAACACCTGTAATACCGGCTGCAACAGCGTTATGAAAAGCGCTGTCCATAGGATTTATGCTGTCCATTCCTCTTACGCAGGGCGTTATTGGGTTTGTATTCTCATTGCTCGTGTCGTTTTGTGACGAGATTTTATCTTCTGCAATTCCGATATGACTGTGCGCATCAATAAATCCCGGATAAACATTCAGGTTTTTTGCATCAAAAACTTCCGCACCCTCAGGAGGAACAATATTTTCTTCAATTTTCATAATTTTCCCTTTATTTACCAGAATATCTGCTCGCAATGGTTCATCACTTTCCATCGTATGCAAAAGACCGTTTACAATTAAAAGCATATTTCTCTCCTTTTGATTTTTTGTTTGTGAATAGTTTACCGCAAACGAGGCAAACTATCCTTGCAAACACATCGGGAGGTGAAAAAATGAGCAACAAGCAGAATAACCAGAACAATCAGAACAACCAAAATAACCAGAACAACCAGAACAACCAGAACAACAAAAACAACAAAAATAACCAAAACAATCAGAATAACAAAAACAACCAGAATAAATACTAATTAATACGCTACTGATTTTCAGTTTGTTTAATTATTGTAGGAATGTTCTTGCAGCAATAATTTAATATTGGTAAGATACTGGTTAAGAAACCTTAACCTTATATAGAATCTCAACACAAAAGCAATCAGCCGTCCGAGAAATTCGAACGACTGATTGTTCTTGTATTGTAGTTTATAACCTTTTTCAATAGTCACTAAAGGTTAAATCATATTATTTTTTGCAATAATTGAGGTTTTGCTATGGAACGAAAGGGGTTCTCCCTCAAGAGTTGTTACAACGCCACCCGCTTCCTCCACAATTAATTTACCTGCGGCAAAGTCCCACGGAGAAGTTTGCAATTCAAAATAAAGTTCTGCTCGTCCTGCGGCAACAGTACATAAATCCAAAGCTGCAGAACCGCTTCTTCTTAAGTCCAATCCCTGACTTAAATACTGCGCAGCAAGTTGGAATGTCCTTTCTGAAAGCTCTTTATCATAGGGTGATGTTCCGAAAAGAATAAGAGCATTACTTAAGTCACAGTCGGAAACTTTGATTTGTTTACCGTTGCAATATGCACCGCCGTCCTTTATTGCATAAAAGACCTCGTTAAGATATGGGTTATATACAACACCCGCCACAACGTTTCCGTCTTTAAGTAAGGCAACAGAAATAGCACTGTAATGATAGTCTTTAATAAAATTGGTTGTGCCGTCAATGGGGTCAACTATGAAATAATAACCCTCCGATGTTAATACATCCGATGAGCCCTCTTCACCGATAAATTTCGCCTCGGGTAAAATTTTCTTTAAACCGTCAAAAAGCATTCCCTGAATTTTAGTATCGTATT
>JAZNVE010000173.1:0-6969 GCA_045592665.1 Acutalibacteraceae bacterium | reverse complement strand
TATATGTAAAGACGGTCCCGTTCTTGAAAAGGAGGAGATTTTATGGGCAGATTGAGTGTTGACCTTTGCGGAATAACCCTTGATAATCCCGTTATCCCCGCAAGCGGAACTTTCGGTTTCGGCTACGAATTCGCAGAACTTTATGATATAAATGTTCTCGGTACATTCTCTTTTAAGGGTACTACAAAGGACCCTCGTTTCGGTAATCCTACACCCCGTATTGCGGAATGCAGTGCAGGTATGATAAACGCCGTAGGTCTTCAGAATCCCGGTGTTGAAAAGGTTATCAGTGAAGAATTACCCAAGCTTAAAAAATGTTTTGATAAAAAGGTTATGGCTAATGTCAGCGGTTTTGCCGTTGAAGATTATGCGTATACCTGCGAAAAACTCGATAAAGAAGAACAGGTTGGTTGGCTTGAAGTAAACGTAAGCTGTCCCAATGTTCATGGTGGAGGTATGAGCTTCGGTACGAATCCTGAGGCTGCGGCGGAAGTAACTGCGGCGGTTAAAAAGGTGACTACCAAGCCCGTAATCATTAAACTTTCACCCAATGTTACCGATATTGTTGCGATAGCTAAAGCCTGTGAAGATGCAGGTGCGGATGGCATAAGCCTTATAAATACGCTTTTAGGTATGCGTATTGACCTTAAGACCAAAAAGCCCGTTATTGCAAATAAAATGGGCGGTTTTTCAGGTAGTGCGATTTTCCCCGTGGCAGTAAGAATGGTTTATCAGGTTGCAAATGCAGTTAATATCCCCGTAGTTGGTATGGGTGGCGTGTCAAGTGCAGAAGATGTAATTGAACTTATGCTTGCAGGTGCTACCGCTGTTGAAGTAGGTGCTGCAAACCTTATTGACCCTTATGCTTGTCGTGATATCATAAACGACTTACCGAGGGTAATGGATAAATACGGAATAAATAATCTTTCAGATATAATAGGAGGAGCAAAATAATGGGTAAAGACGTAATCGTTGCTTGTGACTTCGCGAGCGCAGAAAAGGTTTACGAATTTCTTGATAAATTCGAAGGAGGCAGAAAGCCTTTTGTGAAAATCGGTATGGAGCTTTTCTATGCAGAAGGTCCTCAGATTGTTCGTGAAATTAAAAAACGCGGACACAAAATCTTCCTTGACCTTAAGCTTCACGATATTCCCAATACAGTAAAAAAATCAATGTCAGTTCTCTCAAATCTTGATGTTGACATTACAAACCTCCACGCATCCGGTACAATCAGTATGATGGAAGCAGCCCTTGAAGGTCTTACCCGTGAGGATGGTTCCAGACCTCTCCTTATAGCTGTTACGCAGCTTACATCCACAGACCAGGAAAGAATGGAAAACGACCTTCTTATTAAAGAGCCTATCGACAAGGTAGTTATGCATTATGCTCATAACGCAAAGCTTGCAGGGCTTGATGGTGTTGTTTGCTCTCCTCTCGAAGCGGGTAAGGTTCACGATATATGTGGTAAAGAGTTCCTTACAATTACTCCCGGTGTGCGTTTTGCAGACGGTGATATAGGCGACCAGAAACGTGTTATGACACCTGCACAGGCTAAGGAAATCGGCTCTGACTACATTGTTGTCGGAAGACCCATTACTGCAGCTGAAGACCCCGTTGCAGCATATAACCGTTGCGTAGCAGAATTCTGCGATTAATAAGAGGAGGATTTAATTACTATGGAAGCTTACAAAAGAGAATTTATACAGTTTTTAGAGGGTGCAGGCGTTCTTAAATTCGGTGATTTTACTGCAAAAAGCGGTAGAAAAATCCCTTATTTCATCAATGCCGGTGACATCAAAACCGGTGAACAGATTTGCAAATTAGGTGAATTCTATGCAAAGGCATATTTCGAAAAAGTAGGTAACAAGAAAACAGTCCTTTACGGTCCTGCATATAAGGGTATTCCAATTGCAGTATCCGTTGCAGTTGCTCTTGCAAAGAATGGTCTTGATGTACCCTTCTTCTTCAACCGTAAGGAAGAAAAGGACCACGGTGAGGGTGGCGTGTTTGTAGGTTACAAGCCTCAGGCAGGCGAAGAAATCGTTATTGTTGAAGATGTTATTACTGCAGGCACAGCTATCCGTGAAAGTATGTCAATTCTTTCAGGTCTTGAAGGCACAAAGGTTGCCGCAACTTTCGTTATGGTTGACCGTAAGGAAAAAGGTAAAACTGATAAATCTGCAATGGCAGAGGTAGGGGAGGAATACGGTTTCCCCGTATATTCAGTTGTTGATGTTTACGATATTATCGAATATCTTGAAGAGGACGAGAAAAACAGAGAGAACGTAGAACGCATCAAAAATTATCTCGCAATTAACGGAGCAAAAGAATAATCCGAAAGGAACAAATTTTTATGAGAAGTCTTATTGATATTCTTGATTTTTCCGTAGAGGAGCTGGACGAGCTTATTGCGGTTGCTAATGACATTATTGCTAACCCTGAAGCTTATTCGGAAAAATGTAAGGGAAAAAAGCTTGCGACTCTTTTCTTTGAACCTTCCACAAGAACAAGACTCAGCTTTGAAGCGGCTATGCTTGAATTGGGCGGTAGTGTGTTGGGCTTTTCAGAAGCCAATTCTTCTTCTGCCGCCAAAGGCGAAAGTGTAGCGGACACGGCTAAAACAATTAGCTGTTATGCGGATATTATAGCTATGCGCCATCCTAAAGAGGGTGCGCCCCTTGTTGCTTCACTTAATGCAAGCATCCCTGTTATAAATGCAGGTGACGGAGGTCATAATCACCCCACACAGACTCTTGCGGACCTTCTTACAATAAATCGTGAAAAGGGCGGTTTCAATAACCTTACCGTCGGTTTTTGCGGTGACCTTAAATTCGGAAGAACAGTTCATTCACTTATTACCGCTCTTTCAAGATACGAGGGTATTAATGTGGTGCTTATTTCACCCGATGAGCTTAAACTTCCCAGTTATGTTAAAAAGGATATTCTCGCTAAAAACAATATTCCTTATAAGCAGACAACTGACCTCGAATCAGTTATGCCCGAGCTTGATATTCTTTATATGACACGTGTTCAGCGTGAAAGATTCTTTAACGAAGAGGATTATCTGCGCCTTAAGGACAGCTATATCCTTGAACCCAAGAAGCTTAAAAATGCCAAGTCTGATTTGTGCATTATGCATCCGCTTCCCCGTGTTAATGAGATTTCCGTGGCAGTGGACAACGATCCCAGAGCTTGTTATTTCAAACAGGTGCTCAACGGTAAATATATCCGTATGGCGCTTATACTTAAGCTTTTGGAGGAGGCAAAAAGATGAATATAGATTCTATTACAAACGGCTTTGTTATAGACCATATTACTGCAGGCAGAGGTATGCGTATATATGAGCTTTTAGGTCTTGATAACCTCGATTGCTCAGTCGCTATAATTAAAAACGTAACGAGTAAAAAATTAGGTAAAAAAGATATAATAAAAATTGATGCGGATATTGAGATTGATTTTGATGTTATCGGCTATGTTGACCCCGGTATCACCATAAACATTATCCGAGAGTGTCAAAGGGTTGAAAAGCTTACCGTAAGCCCTCCGGAAATGCTTACAAACGTTATAAAATGTAAGAATCCACGTTGTATTACAAGCACGGAGCAGGAGATAAATCATATCTTTAAACTCACCGATAAAGAAAAGGCTGAATACCGTTGTTTGTACTGTGAAACCAAGGCACAATAAAACTGAAATTCATTATTAGCATTTTGACCATATATATTAAGAAATATATATATATTATTATACTTAATGTGCCTTGACACTTTTTTACTAAAATGATAAAATTACTACGATGTGAAAGTCGTGCCTGTGACTGACGGGTTTTATGTGGAGCACCACAAAGGAGCAGGTTTTAGCGTCGGGAGTTTTATTGTTTCAAAATTAAAATTTTCGGCAGTAAATTTTTTGACTTAAGCCGACCGTCTGGGCACACTTGTTCTCTTTGAACAAGTGCGCCCGGTTTGTTTTTTGTCGGTGTAATATACACGTTGAAAGGATGTTTTTATGAAAAAAGTTGGCATTATTATGGGTAGCGACAGCGATTTACCTGTAGTAGAAAAAGCAATAAATACTCTTAAAGAATTTGAAGTTCCCTTTGAGGTTCACGTTTTTTCTGCTCACAGAACTCCCGTTGAGGCAAAAGATTTTAGTGCTAATGCCCGTGAAAACGGCTTCGGTGTTATAATTGCTGCTGCGGGTATGGCGGCTCACCTTGCAGGTGCTATTGCAGCTAACACAACCTTACCCGTTATCGGTATCCCCATTAAATCACAGAACTTAGGTGGTATGGAAGCGCTCCTTTCAACTGTTCAGATGCCTTCGGGTATCCCGGTAGCAACCGTTGCTATTGACGGTGCAGTTAATGCGGCCCTTTTAGCAGTCGAAATGCTTTCACTTTCCGAGCCTGTTCTTGAAAAGAAGCTTGCGGACAAGCGTGCAAAGGATACGGCAACAGTTCTTGAAAAGAATAAAGCGATTGAAGAAAGATTTAATGCGTAATTAAACTGAATTTTGCATTTACACAGAGGTTATATATATGGGTGGTTTTTTTGGCGTAGCATCAAAGAATGATGCTGTTCTTGATACTTTTTTCGGTGTTGACTACCATTCCCACTTAGGCACTCGCCGTGCAGGTATGGCAGCTTTCGATGAGGAAAAGGGTCTTCAAAGAAAAATTCATAAAATTGAAAATTCTCCGTTTAGGACGAAATTTGAAAGAATCCTTGATGAAATGGAAGGCAAAAGTGCAATCGGTTGTATAAGCGATACCGATGCTCAGCCTCTTTTAATGCGTTCTAACCACGGACTTTATGCTATAAGTACTATCGGCATAATAAATAATGAGGATGAATTGGTTAAGCAGTACCTTTCATTCAGCGGTGGTCATTTCGGTGCAATGACGAGCACGGGTATAAACTCGACCGAGCTTATATCCGCAATGATTGACCAGAAAAGCAGCTTTGCTGAGGGCATAACCTTTGCGCAGGATGTAATAGACGGTACGGCATCAATTCTTATTTTGAAAGATGACGGCAACATTATTGCCGCCCGTGATAAAATGGGCAGAATACCCGTTCTTATCGGTAAAAAAGACGACGGCTATTGTGTTTCCTTCGAAGATTTTGCTTATAAAAAATTAGGATTCGATGATTATAAGGAATTAGGTCCCGGTGAAATCGTTGAGGTTTGTGCGGATGGTATTAAGGTTCTTTCTCCCGCACGCAATAAAAAGAAAATATGTGCTTTCCTGTGGTCATATTACGGTTACCCTACATCTTGCTATGAGGGTGTTAATGTTGAGGTAATGCGTTACAGAAACGGTGTAATAATGGCGCAGACTGACAAAGAAAAGGGTCTTGCACAGGATATAGACTATGTAAGCGGTGTTCCCGATTCAGGTACTCCCCACGCCATAGGCTATGCTAATGAAAGCAGGTTTCCCTTTGCGCGTCCCTTTATCAAATACACTCCAACCTGGCCCCGTAGCTTTATGCCTTCAAATCAGCGTGAGCGTAGCAGGGTCGCCAAGATGAAGCAAATACCGGTTCATGACCTTATTAAGGGCAAAAATCTGTTGTTTGTTGATGACAGTATAGTAAGGGGTACACAGCTTCGTGAAACTGTTGAGTTTCTTTATGAAAACGGAGCCGAAGAAGTTCATATGCGTTCTGCGTGTCCTCCAATTATGTACGGCTGTAAATTTCTTAACTTCTCAAGAGGTACTTCGGATATGGACCTTATTACAAGAAGTACTATTATGGAGCTTGAGGGTGAGGAAGGCTTAAAGTATATTGACGAATACAGCGACGGCTCTACGGAGCGTGGTAAAAAAATGCGCGAAGCAATATGTCAAAAGCTTAACTTTGCATCCCTTGAATTTCAATCTCTTGAGGGTATCATAAAGGCAATTGGTCTTCCTGAGGACGAGGTTTGCACATATTGCTGGAACGGAAAAGGTTAATAAATCACTTGAAAATATAAGGAGAAAAACAATGAAAAACTCAAGATCAGAAAGTTACGCAGCTGCAGGCGTTGACATTACTGCAGGCTACAAAGCGGTAGAGCTTATGAAAAAACACGTTGCGAGAACACGCAATGAAGGCTCGTTGGACGACGTCGGCGGTTTTGGTGGTTGCTTCGACCTTGCCTGTGCTCTCGGTATGGAGCATCCTATTTTGGTTTCAGGTACAGATGGTTGCGGTACTAAAGTTAAATTAGCTATCCTTATGGATAAGCACGATACAATCGGTATTGATGCAGTAGCAATGTGCGTAAATGATATTATTTGTGTCGGTGCAAAGCCCTTATATTTCCTTGACTATATCGCTTGTGGTAAAAATATTCCCGAGAAAATTGCAGAAATCGTTAGCGGTGTTGCAGAAGGTTGTGTTCAGTCCGGTTGTGCTCTTACCGGTGGCGAAACTGCAGAACATCCCGGTTTGATGCCTGTTGAAGATTACGACCTTGCAGGTTTTGCGGTTGGTATAGTAGATAAACCGAAGATGATTGACAATAGCAAGATGTCCGTTGGTGATGTTGTTATTGCCCTTCCTTCTACCGGTATCCATTCCAACGGCTTCAGCTTATGCCGTAAGGTTTTTGATATTGACAACAATAACCCCGAGCTTTATGTAGAGCGTGAAGAATTAGGCGGTAAAAGTATTGCTGAGGCTTTACTTGTTCCTACTAAGATTTATGTTAAGCCCGTTCTTGCTCTTCTTGAAAAAGTAAATGTAAAAGGTATCTCTCACATTACGGGCGGTGGCTTCTACGAAAATATTCCCCGTTCAATTCCTGACGGATTATGTACAAAGATAGATAAGGCCGCCGTTAAGGTGCTTCCCATTTTTGATGTAATTGCTAAATGGGGAAATATTCCGGAGCGTGATATGTTCAACACCTACAATATGGGCGTTGGTATGAGCATCGTTGTTCCTGCTGACCAGGTTGAGCTTTCACTTTCAG
>JAZNVE010000172.1:0-2819 GCA_045592665.1 Acutalibacteraceae bacterium | reverse complement strand
CCCCTCCCTATTTCGGCAAAGCCGAAACAGGGATGATAAGGCTTCGCGTTGCGATTAATTGGTTGTGAAGATAGGAGAATCACCTTGAAAATTAAAACTGCTGATTTAATTGTTGAATTAAATGTAAACCACGATTTATTGAAATCCCGTCTTGAGCCGTATAAGTACGACGGTGACGAAGCGCCGGACATTGTTTTTGACGTTACAGAAAAATATTATATAGCCCGTCAGGCGGAGCATCCTAATCTGACCCTCGGTGAGTCAGAGTATCTTTGGAGCGGTGCGCATTTTTACGAGAAATTGGCTAAATACAACGGTGTTATGCTCCACGCATCATGTGTTGAGTATGAGGGTAAGGCTTATTTGTTTTCGGCACGTTCGGGAACGGGTAAATCCACTCATACCCACTTGTGGTTAAAATACTTGCCCGGTTCTCGTATTATAAATGACGATAAACCCGCAATCAGACTTGTGGACGGCGTTTTTTACGCTTACGGAACTCCCTGGAGCGGTAAAACCGACGAAAGCGTGAATGTTGGTGTTCCTATTGCCGGTATATGTTTCCTGTCCCGCGGTGAAAATGAAATTAAAAGAATTCCCGGTATCAAAGCCCTTAAGCCATTTATGGACCAGACAGTTCGACCATATGATAAAGAGCTTATGAAAAATATGCTGGATACGCTGAATTTAATTCTTTCTGAAATTCCCATTT
The DNA here is from genome assembly GCA_045592665.1 of Acutalibacteraceae bacterium. Taxonomy (GTDB): domain Bacteria; phylum Bacillota; class Clostridia; order Oscillospirales; family Acutalibacteraceae; genus DTU089. The sequence goes on along the minus strand of JAZNVE010000172.1, from coordinate 2,107 downwards.
ATGAAATGTCTTGCGATATGTCTGAGGATGCGGTTATGACCGCATATAACGGAATGCAAAATTAAGTGGAATCAAAGCGATAGCCAACCTCTCTGCGTAAGGAGAGAGGGGGACCGTCATTTCGTAACTGTATTTTAAAAATAAATTAATGAGCGTGACAAAAGCTTTTGATTATGATAATGTTTGTCGGACGGTGGAGAGTCCTATACAACTCATTGTCGGAACCGACTTGAACAGGACTTTCCACCACTCCGCTGAACTATGTAATAATATATAATAATTGGCTCGCTTATAAATAGATTATATAAATCACCTGAATAGTATGGTGGTCCCCCTTCCTCCTTACGCAGGAAGGTTGGGCTACGCGTAAGGCAAGTGGTGTTTTTGAAAGGGGATTCATATGCAATGAAAAAGAATGTGAAAATTCCCGTAAATGTTGAACTTGATAAATACGCTAAAGAAATGCGTAAAAATATGACCACTGAAGAAAAAATTGTTTGGTATCAAATACTAAAAGGAAGGACGCCTAAGTTCCATTGACAAAAAATAATAGGTGATTATATAGTTGATTTTTATTGTCCGCAATTAAAACTAATAATTGAAATAGATGGAGTTCAGCATTATTTTGAAGAAAAATCAATGTATGAAGCCAAAAGAACTGAGTATTTTGAAAGTTTGGGTTTTTACGTTTTAAGATTTGATAATATTGATGTAAAGAAAGATATTGAAGAAGTCAGAATGATAATTGATAATGTGTGCCAAGCGAGGGCAAAAGGTATAGATATTCTGCCCGACTATCGTTGATTGTAAATATATATTGTAAAATAAATTTAAATGTATTATAATTAACCCATAAATTTTAAAGGTGATGTTTATGTCTGAAACTAAAAAGAAAAAAGGTAAAAAGGTTTTAATTGTTTTATTGTGCTTTGTACTTGTGCTCTGCATTGGCTGTGGCGGTCTTGTGGCTTACTGGCACAGTATTAAAAACGCAACACCCGAGGTCGAGGATACTATGACCTACGATTTTGACGGAGATGAAACCGTTGCGGCTTCGCTTCAGGATGCACCTGATTTTGATCAGATTTTTGAGGGTGACTCCGCTGAGCTTAAGGCTGCAATTAAGGATTGGGCAACCAACGGCGGCGACGTTATGTACAGTGAGGATGTTATCAATGTATTGTGCATAGGTGTCGACACCCGTAACAAAAATACTATTTCGGGCCTTACGGACTCTATGATTATTGTTTCTATAAACAAGGCTCTCGGTACTATAACATTTACCTCTATTATGCGTGACAGCTACGCTTACCTTGAATCTCCGGACGGTGTCGGCAGTTTTAATAAAATCAATTCCGCTTTCCCGTTCTACGGCATTGAGAACCTTATTAATACTATTGAAAGTCACTTTAAAATCCGTATCGACGGATACGCTATGATTAACTTCGCACTCTTTAAAGCAGTTATTGATAAAATGGGTGGTGTTAATGTTAATCTGAGTGAATATGAAGCGGAGCGCTTTAATTCTTCCTACGGTTGGAATTTACAAGCCGGTTCGGCGGTTGAGCTTAACGGTGACCAGGCTCTCGCTTTCTGCCGTAGCCGTAAAATTTATAATGACGGTGACGTTCAGCGTACACAAAACCAGCGTGAGGTGCTTATTGCTCTTCTTCAAAAAGCCGCTAAAATTCAAGCCTCCGAGGTTCCCGAGTATATAAAAACATTTTTACCCTACCTTGAAACAAGCTACAATGAGGCGGAGCTTGTTGCATTAGGTACAAAGGCGGTTATCGGTGGCTGGACAAAATTCAAGGTTAATCAGATTGTTATGCCCGACGAAAATTCCCGTAAAGCCCATTCCGGTGACGTGTGGTATTGGGAGGTTGATTATCCTCTTGCTGCCCAAACCTTACAAATGACAATTTACGGTGACACTAACATTACACTTTCCGAAAACAGAAAAGCATTTTATTAAAAAAAGAACCTCTCGATTGATTTAATCAATCGAGAGGAATATTTGTTGTTTATCTGATCAGATTTCGGGGATATTGATTTCAACTTCTCTGCCTAAATCGGAAGAACGTGCAATACCGTCAATAATAGCCTG
>JAZNVE010000171.1:0-14747 GCA_045592665.1 Acutalibacteraceae bacterium | reverse complement strand
TAAAGAACGTCATCATTGTCCTTACGTGCAAGGGGCTTATTGGTGGGAATTTCAACAACGTCGAGAGAGTAAATCTCACGGAATTCGTCACTCTCTGTCATAGCAGTACCCGTCATACCTGAAAGCTTCTTATAAAGACGGAAATAGTTCTGGAAAGTGATTGTAGCAAGGGTTTTGCTTTCGTGCTCAACCTTTACGCCTTCTTTGGCTTCAATAGCCTGATGAAGCCCCTCGCTGTAACGTCTGCCCATCATAATACGGCCTGTGAACTCGTCAACAATAAGCACCTGACCGTCTTTTACAACGTAGTCAATGTCGCGGTGCATAGTACCGTGAGCCTTAAGTGCCTGATTAATATGGTGTTGCAAAGTAAGGTTTTCTGCATCCATAAGGTTTTCAATATTGAAAGCAGCTTCGGCTTTAGCAATACCTGTTTTAGTAAGTGTTGCGGTTTTTGCCTTTTCGTCAACAAGATAGTCGCCACCCGCTTCGGCAACGATATCTTCCGCGTTCATTTTGGAGTCAAGCTCTTTGACCTTAACCATTTTAAGACGTCTGACAAATTCATTTGTCATTCTGTATAAATCGGTCGATGCATCGCCGATACCTGAAATAATAAGGGGAGTTCTTGCCTCGTCAATAAGAATGGAGTCAACCTCGTCAACTATGGCAAAGGAATGACCGCGCTGAACACGTTGCTCGGCATACATAACCATATTGTCACGAAGGTAGTCGAAGCCCATTTCGTTATTTGTGCCGAAGGTAATATCCGCGTTATATGCTTCTTTTCTTTCGGCATTGTTCTTTTCGTGGATTATAAGTCCAACGGTAAGACCCATAAAGCGGTAAATTTTACCCATCCACTCAGAGTCACGTTTTGCAAGGTAGTCGTTCACCGTAACGATGTGAACACCCTTACCCGAAAGTGCATTGAGATAAGCAGGGAGAGTAGCCACGAGAGTTTTACCTTCACCTGTTTTCATTTCGGCAATACGTCCCTGATGGAGGATGATACCGCCCAGAATCTGAACAGGGTAATGCTTCATTCCGAGAACACGCCACGCAGCCTCGCGACAGGCGGCAAAGGCCTCGGGAAGAATATCGTCGAGAGTTTCGCCTTTTTCAAGACGTGATTTGAATTCAGGGGTTTTAGCCTGTAACTGCTCGTCTGAAAGTTTAGAAAATTCTTCTTCCAAAGAGAGGACCTTGTCCTTAGTGCCGTTGATTCTCTTAATCTCTTTAGTAGAATAATCTCCGAAAAGTTTTTTAAGTAAAGACATTTTATGCTTCTTTCCTTTCGTAATGGAAAATTATACATATACAAATTATATTATAACATAACTGTTTTACCAATGCAAATAAATTATATGTTTTAGACTATATTTAATTTTTTGTTTACATTTACACTTAAAGTTGTTACCATAAAAATGAAAATAATAAAAATTTTTGCAACAAAATTAAGATTCGGACACTCTTATAAGCGGAGAGTAAATCCAAAGGATGTGATGAAATGAAAATTGATAATGCCTTACTCGTTGAACGTTCAAAACAAGGTGACACCAAGGCTTTTTCTCAATTGTATTCTTTTTATGCCAATGATATGTTCCGCTTTGCTGTGTATATGATGGGTAATTCCCAGGATGCGGAGGATGCGGTACAGGAAACGGTATTTTCCGCATGGCGTAATATACATAGCTTAAAGGATGCATCTCTTTTTAAATCATGGATTTTTAAAATACTCTCCAACAGATGTAAAACCGACCTTATGAAGAAAAATAAATCCCCCGACATATTACCCGTTGAGGAATATCAGTTTATGCTTGAGGGTGATGATTTTTCTTTCGACAGTACGGAGCTTAAAGAGGCTCTGGGTTCTTTGACTCCGCCAGACGGACATATTATTTTACTTTCCGTAATAGGCGGATTCAAAAGTGACGAAATAGGTGAGATTTACGGAATGCCCCCTGCAACGGTGCGTTCACGTCAAAAACGTGCCTTAGAAAAACTCAGAGAAATTCTTTCCTGAAAGGAGTGTCAATATGAATAAAGATAATTTTAACGATGACCTTTTGCAAGAGGAATGTAAAATAATAAACGAAAAGCTTAAGAAAGCAGAAAAAATTGATTTACCCGAAAGCTTAAATCCTCAGAATATTGCGGATAAACTTGATTTCATTAAACAGGATAAGCCACAGGAACCTGAGGTTAATTTAAATAAGGGTAAAAAACGCAGAATAAAAAGATATATAATCAGTTCAATTGCAACTGCGGCAGCCTTTATAATAGCCGTAACATCCGTTATGGTTATAAAACCTTGGGAAAAAGACCCCGTAAAACCTGTGGTGCCCACAAATCCCGAGGTGTCGGTAGAGGATTATACGGAAATAGAAAATATGTTTTCGGATTATTCCGATAAATATCAGAAATATCTGGCAAAACAGGGCGTTGACGATATTTTTCACTTTTATTCAGGTGGAATATTCGGGTATAAAGCGGAATCAGAAATAATTTTGGAGGATGCGCTTGTGATGAATGGTGCAGCTTCCGATACGGCAGCACCTGAGGCAGGAGCATCATCCAATTCTATAGCCCAAAGCACAACAACCGTAAGTAAAGAATTCGGCAAAACCAATGAACAGGTTGAGGGTGTAAGCGAAGCGGATATCATTAAAAATGACGGTAAATATTTGTATGTGGTTGAACCCTCCAATGCGGATTGGGGAGTTTTTTGGGACAGTCTTGATGATGTGAGAATTAACGGTACAGAAGAAACAACCGCAAGTGCCGATACTCAGAGTAGCCCCGGCTACAATCCTCAGGAGGAGGTTATTACCGAACCCGGTGAAAAGGAAACTGTTTTAGAAAAAAACAGCAGGGGTCTACCTATTCTTCCTTATGACTGCTCGGTTGCGGTAATTGAGCCCGATGCCAACGGCAAGATGAAAAAAATTGCTTCAATTAACGTAGAAAAGCCTCAGGACGAGGATATTTACTATATGGAAATTGCCGAGATGTACGTAAAGGACAACGACCTTGTAATAATCGCGAGATGCAGCAAATTTGACGAAGAAATCGTCGAGAAAAAAAGCTATGCTTATTACGATACGTATTACGCGTACGAAATCGGATATAATGTAGATATAACCATGGCGGCTTGCTTTGATATTTCAAACAAAACAGCTCCCGTTGAAAAATGGCGTTTCTATCAGGATGGCGACTATATTTCATCCCGCCTTATAGGTAATCAGTTTGTTGTTCTTTCAAGTTATTACGTTGATATTACGGGTGACAAGGAAGATGTAGTAAGTGATTGTATTCCTACTTTCGCTTGCGGTGACAATGAAATGGCAAGGATTTCTGCGGGTGATGTTTGCGTAATGGAGGAAATAACCGACACAAGTTACCTTTTCGCAACTACACTTGATATCAAAGACGAAACAAGTGTTAAAAATCAAGCGGTTTTAGGTGCGGGCAGTGATGTTTATTGCACAACCGAAAACCTTTACGCAGTAAGTACAAGGTATAAAAACGAAGGCATCGTTGGTGAGGTTTTCGGCGTAACAACCTATACTACGAAAATCTATAAATTTGATATCCGAAATTATAATATTAGTTATCTGGGTTGCGGTGAGGTTGACGGTTTTACCCTTAACCAATTCAGCATTGATGAACACAAGGGCTATCTTCGAATTGCTACCTCAACGGGTAGTTGGGGTGAAAATATTTCAAACAAGGTGTATGTTCTTGACTCGGGTTTAAACGTAGTAGGTAAAATTGAGGGTATAGCACCCGGTGAAACTATAAAATCCGTTCGCTTTACGGGTGACACGGGTTACGTGGTAACATTTGAACAGACTGACCCGCTTTTCGTAATCGACTTATCAAATCCCGAAAAACCTGAGAGAAAGGGCGAACTTAAGATTCCCGGGTTCTCAACATATCTTCACCCCGTAGGTGAAAATCTTGTTCTCGGTGTGGGTGTTGACGGTGACGAAAACGGACAGAATAACGGTTTGAAGGTATCACTTTTTGACGTTTCTGACCCTGCAAACCCCATAGAAAGTCATAAGGTTACTATACCTGCTAACAACAAGGATGGTTCATATACTTATGTAACCTCTCAGGCATACAATACTCATAAGGCTCTTTGTTGGGATGATACTACAAACACCATGTATATTCCCTATCTTAAAAGAACCGAAGTGTGGTATCATACAGATGATTACTCATTTAAAAATGTAGCCGGAATACTTGCTGTTAAAGTAAATGAAGAAGAAAAAACTCTTGAAAAATCCCGGAATTATACTAACGTTTCCGATAGCAACAAAACGGACTGGGGCTTTGAACGCACAACATATATCGGTGATGTGATTTTCGGTTACTCCCATTCGGGAAATGTAATAATGTCATTTGACAAAACTACTCAGAAACAACTAAATACATTAAGTATAGATTAACTCTGAAAAGCGTTGTAGGTAATTTTATCTGCAACGCTTTATTTTTTTATATGGGTGTGATATAATTTTCATACTATATTAAGTTATGGGGTGTTTTTGGTGGAAGATAATAAATTGAGTAAAAAAGACAATATTTTACAGGCGGTTAAATTTGCGTTGTTTTCTGTTTCCGCAGGGGTGATTCAGATAGTGAGCTTTACACTTCTCAATGAGCTTATGCCCGAGATTCAGAGTAATAATGCTTTCATTAAAAGTTTTTTTAAAAGCGAATACGGTGCATATTATCTTGTAGCATTAATTTTATCAATTCTGTGGAATTTCACCGTTAACCGTAAATTTACATTCAAATCCGCAACTAATATACCCATAGCAATGCTTAAGGTTTTTGGTTTTTATTGTGTGTTCACTCCCGTTTCAACAATTTTGGGTGAGATTGTAACAGCTAAAATTCCTTGGGAATTCGGTGAATATATTGTGCTTGGTGTAACTATGCTTTGTAATATGGTTTTGGAATTTTTATACTGCCGTTTCGTTGTTTACAGAAACAGTATGAACACAAATAATTCTGCTGAAAAATAAAAGGAAACTAAAATGACACAGAAAAATATAAACAATATTCGCATCTGCCCCGTTTCACGTAAGTGTGGCGGTTGTCAGTTAATGAATATGACCTACGAGGAGCAGCTCCGTTATAAACAGGCTAAAGTGGTCAAACTTCTTTCGGGTTTTCATAGGGTGAATTCCATAATCGGTATGGAAACACCTTTTCACTACCGTAACAAGGTTCAGGCGGCTTTCGGCAGAACCCGTAGCGGCGAAATAATATCGGGTGTATATCAGTCCAGTACACATAATATTGTTAAGACGGACTCCTGCCTTATTGAGGATAAAAAGGCGGACGAAATAATCTTGACAATCCGTAAGCTTGTTAAAAGCTTTAAGTTAACCGTTTACGATGAGAAAAATGAGAGGGGCTTTCTTCGTCACGTGCTTGTAAAACGCGGGTTTACAACTAACGAAATTATGGTTGTGCTTGTTACAGGTACATCCGTTTTTCCTTCTAAAAACGCTTTCGTTAAAGAGCTTTTAAAACTTCATCCCGATATTACAACCATAGTACAGAATATAAACAATAAATTCACAAGTATGGTGCTCGGTGATAAAGAAACTGTTCTTTACGGTAAGGGATATATCGAAGATATACTCTGCGGTTGCCGTTTCAGAATTTCACCTAAATCATTTTATCAGATAAACCCCGTACAGACCGAAATTCTTTATGGTAAGGCGGTTGAATTCGCAGGGCTTACGGGTAAAGAACGCGTAATAGATGCCTATTGCGGAATCGGTACAATCGGTATCGTTGCGTCAAAAAGCGCAGGCGAGGTAATCGGTGTTGAGGTCAACCCCGATGCGGTAAGAGATGCTAAGGTAAATGCTAAAATAAATGAAATTGAAAATATAAGCTTTTACTGTGCCGACGCAGGTGAATTTATGGTTTCAATGAAAGAACAGGGCGAAAAATGCGACGTTCTTTTTATGGACCCACCGAGAGCAGGTAGCGACAAAAAGTTTTTATCCTGTGCCCTCTCACTTGCTCCCGAAAAAATAGTTTACATTTCCTGCAACCCAGAAACACAACAGAGAGATTTATATTTCCTTACCAAAAATGGCTATAAAGTTAAAAAGATACAGCCTGTTGATATGTTCCCTTATACAAATCATGTTGAGACGGTAGTGTTGCTTATAAAATGATTTGCCTTTGGTATGATTTGAGTTTTGAACTTATGAATTGCAGATAAATCTGCATGATTTGCGTAATAACGCATTAAAAAATCCTGAAATTTAATAAAAAAATCTTGACTGCAAAAAATCATAGTAATAAAATAATTACCGTATTTTTGTATTTTCCTGAATGGAGTGATATATATGATTAAAATCGGTCTTTACGGCTACGGCAATATAGCAAAAGGTGTTGAATGTGCCGTGAAACAAAATGATGATATGGTTGTATCCTGTGTTTTTACAAGACGTGACCCCGCCACTGTTAAAACAATTTCAGGTGCACCCGTATATAAAACCGAGGATATTTTAAACCATAAAGATGATGTTGATGTATTGATTATGTGTGGCGGTAGCGCTACGGACTTACCCGAACAGACCCCCGCAATGGCAAAATATTTCAATGTTGTTGACAGCTTTGATACCCACAAGAAAATTCCCGAGCATTTTGCGAATGTCGATTCGGCTGCAAAGGAAAGCGGTAAAATCGGCATTATCTCCGTAGGTTGGGACCCGGGTATGTTCTCGCTTAACAGACTTTACGGTAGTTGTATTCTTAAAGACGGTGCGGACTATACTTTCTGGGGCAAGGGCGTAAGTCAGGGTCACTCGGATGCTATAAGACGTGTTGAGGGTGTAATTGATGCAAGACAGTATACCATCCCCGTTGAAGAGGCTCTTGAAGCCGTAAGAAGCGGTTCTCAACCCGAACTTACTACAAGACAGAAACACACTCGTGAGTGCTTCGTTGTTGCAGAGGACGGTGCGGACCTTAAAAGAATTGAGAACGATATAGTTACAATGAAAAACTATTTCGACGAATACGATACAACTGTTCATTTCATTTCTCAGGAAGAACTTGACCGCGACCATAAAGGTATTCCCCACGGCGGTTTCGTTATAAGAACAGGTAAAACGGGACAGAATCTTGAGCATAATAATGTTATAGAATACAGTCTTAAACTCGACTCCAACCCTGAGTTTACATCCTGTGTAATTGTCGCTTATGCCAGAGCCGCATACAGACTTAATAAAGAAGGATTCAGCGGTTGTAAAACTGTTTTTGATATTCCCCCTGCATACCTTTCGGATAAAAGCGGAGAAGAACTCAGAAAAATCATGTTATAAAGGTGATTTAAAATGTCCGAACTTTATAATTCAATTTGTATATCATCAGTTAAAAATACAGCCTTGAAACTTTTTGGTATTGATGAAAACCCCGACTGCGAAAAGGTTAATCCCATTGTTGATGCCCTTGCGGACAAAAAATTAAACGGTGCCAAATGTGACAGAGCGATTTTTTATAATCCCGATGCGGTTGCTTTGTGGCTTTATCAGAAGTATACCGATAAATTTACCGATGCAATGCTTCATTCGGATTTGTCCGTGCCCATGCTTTCGGTAATGCCAAGTGTAACACCCGTTTGCTTTGCTTCAATGTATACGGGTGTTATGCCCGAGGTTCACGGTATTAAACGCTACGAAAAGCCCGTGCTTACTACGGAAACAGTTTTTGACAGTTTTATCAATGCAGGTAAAAAGTGTGCTATTGTTTCAACATCGGGTGACAGTATTTCAAAAATTTTCCTTCAGAGAGATATGGATTACTTTATTTATGAAACTCCCGAAGAAGTAAATGCAAAGGCAATGGAACTCATTGAAGAGGATAACTACGATTTAATAGTTATTTATAATGGTAATTACGACGGCACAATGCATAAAACAGGGCCCGAAGCCCCCGAGGCAATGGCGGCTCTCCAAATGAATCTTGACTTTTATTGTGAAATGGTTGATACAATAAAAGAAAAGTGGAAAAACCACAATGTCTTATATGGCTTTATGCCCGACCACGGTTGCCACGAGATTGACGGTGACTGCGGCGGACACGGACTTGATATGGAAGAGGATATGAACGTTATCCACTTTTACGGAATACTTAAAAACGTCTGAGCTATGGCTCAGGCGTTTTTTAAAATGCAAAATGCAGAATTTAAAATGCAAAATTATTGGGACCTGCGGTCGGGGATTATAGATAAAGTTGTTGCAACGCGAAGCCCAACCTGTCTGCGTAAGGAGAGGGCAAGGAACACGACCGCCGCCAGTGGCGGATACAGGGAGTGTGAGTTGGCGTAGTGGTCAAAATTGTGCGACGTGAGTAACGAGCAAACAATTTTGGGTACCACAAGAGGGCTGGGACCGCCATTTTGTCAACTTTTTTATAACACAAATTATTAGGCGAGTTATTGGCGTGACTCGAGATATTGTTGGTCGGAGCGGTGGAGAGTCCCAAGGACTTGGTTGATAAATCAACTAAATAGGACTTTCCACCACTCCGCTATACTGTGTTGTAAAATTAAGTTTTGTGCTCGCTTGAAAGTGAATTGTAATAGCAAATTAAATAAAAGGTGGTCCCCCTTCCTCCTTACGCAGGAAGGTTTGCTATCGCTTTTTGCTGATTTTTTCTTCTCTCTTAGTGATGGATAGTGGGTAGTTCACTTTCTGTTTTTCTTCAGTTAGATAGAACAACAGTAAGCTAAAGCACATCTTTTGAAACTGTTGTTTAGAAAAATCTAACTTCCTTACTATCGGGACGGATAGATCCGTCCCTTACGTAGTTAGTTGCTTTATGCGAACTTATATAATATTATGAAAGCTATAACCCGTATGGTATTGATTAATGTGATGCTGATTGGTGTAATTATACAAACAACGGTGTTATTGTTAGATGTGTATATGGCACAATATACAAACATCAACATTTTTCAAAAAAACTCTTTACTTTAGCGCGTTAAAGTGCTAAAATACCACCACAAAATAAAAAGCGGTGTATTTCCGCTATGGAGGAAACAATTATGAAAAAGAAAATTTTAGCTATCGTAATGAGCATCGTTCTCGTTTGCGGTGTTGTTTGCGCATTCGCAGCTTGCGGCAATGATGAAACAATTGTTGTTGCTGAAGCCGGTTCAGCCGGTGAAAGCGTTATGAACGAAAACGAGTATTTTGCAGATTTCACAAAGACTCCTGTTGATACACAGGCAAAGGCTCTTATGGAAGTTTCTGCAGGCACAGCTGATATGGCTGTTATTGACTACGTTATGTCTATAGGTTCAATTGGTGAAGGCACTGACTTTGAAAACCTTGTTCTTCTTGAGGATACTTCCTTTTCTCCCGAAGAATACGGTATAGCATTCAGAAAAGGTTCTGACACTGTTAACCACGTAAACGAAGCTATCAAAGAACTTAAAAAAGACGGTACACTTGAAAATATTGCAAAAACTTACAAGCTTCAGGAGCTTCTTCTTGGTGATGCTGATTATGAAGAAGTAAAGGCCACCGGTGAATCTGACTGGGAATACATCAAAGAAAAAGGTACACTTGTTGTAGGTATTACATATTTTGCTCCTATGAACTACAAGGATGAGAGCGGTAAACTTGTAGGTTTTGAGACTGAGTTTGCTCAGGCAGTTGCAGCTGAGCTTGGTCTTAAAGTTGAATTCCAGGTTATTGATTGGAACTCAAAAGAAACCGAACTTGCAAGTAAGAATATTGACTGTATCTGGAATGGTATGACAATCACTCCCGAAAGAGAGGAAAACATGCAGATCTCAATTCCTTATATGCAGAATAAACAGGCAGTAGTTGTTAAAGCTGACTGAGTTTCAGGAGTAATTTAAATGTCTTTTGCTGAAGTAAGCCTTGATTTACTGGAAGGCTTTTATCAAAACTGTTATTTATTTGGAGCAACATTGCTCTTTGCTTTACCATTGGGTCTCATTATTTCGATGGGTTCAATGTCAAAGCTTAAAATAGTTAAAGCCATAACAAAAGCATTTGTCTGGGTCATCAGGGGAACTCCCCTGATGCTCCAGCTTTTTGTGGTTTTTTATGTTCCCGGACTTTTATTTGATATGCCTATGAAGTCACGTATGACAGCGGCACTTATTGCTTTTGTTATTAACTATGCTGCCTACTTCTCTGAAATATACAGAGGTGGTATTGAGTCTATTCCTAAGGGACAGTATGAGGCAGGTCAGGTTCTCGGCATGACCAAGTCTCAGGTTTTCTTTAAAGTTGTTTTAATGCAGGTTGTAAAGAGAATAATTCCGCCAATGAGCAACGAAATTATTACACTTGTCAAAGATACATCTTTGGCGAGGGTGATTGCAGTTTCAGAAATACTTATGCACGCTACGGATTTTACAAGTCAGGGCATAATATGGCCATTGTTCTACACAGGTGCATTCTTCTTGGTATTCAATGGCGTTCTTACCATACTTTTCGGCAAAATTGAGAAGAAGTTCAATTATTATAAAAACTAAGGTTGAAAGGAGCTTTTTATTATGTCAGTACTTGAAGTGAAAGATTTGAAAAAAAGCTTCGGAAAAACCGAGGTTTTAAAGGGTGTCAGTTTTACTCTTGAAGAGGGTGAGGTTTTAAGCATTATCGGTTCATCCGGTAGCGGTAAAACCACAATTCTTCGTTGTATAAACCAGCTTGAAACTGCTGATAGCGGTTATATTGAGGTTGCCGGTGAAGTCTTTTTTGACGGAAAAAACAAAAAAGAAGATAGTAAGGAAAGAAGAAGAAAACAGTTGAATGTTGGTCTTGTTTTTCAGGATTTTCACCTTTTTCCCCAATACAATGTTCTTGATAACGTAACTCTCGCACCCAAACTTCTTGCTGAGGAGAGGGAAGATTACAAGCACAACAAGAAACAGATTATTGCCGAAATTGAGGAAAAGGCTAAAGTTCTTTTAGGTAAAGTTGGTCTTTTGGAAAAGATAAACAACTATCCTTGTGAACTTTCGGGCGGACAGAAACAACGTGTTTCCATTGCCAGAGCGTTGATTATGGAACCTAAGGTGTTATTCTTTGATGAGCCTACATCCGCTCTCGACCCTGAGCTTACAGGAGAAATTCTTAAAGTTATAAAAGGTCTTGCGGAGGAAAACGTAACAATGGTTATTGTTACTCATGAAATGTCCTTTGCAAAGGCGGTTTCTTCAAAGGTTATTTTTATGGATAACGGCGTTATTGAAGAGGCGGGTACACCCGAGGAGGTTTTCGATAATCCTAAATCCGAAAGAACTAAAGCGTTTATTTCTAAATTCGAAGATTGATTTCAAGGTCACGGAATTTTCGACTCCGTGACCTGTTTTTTATAGTTTTTTACTAAATGCTCAGGGTACATTTTGTGAAATTCACTTGCATTAAATATTTGCATAACCGAAATGTCGGTGATATAATCGTTATATACAATGCTTTTTTAAAGGAGTGTGCAGTATGTTTAAAAAAGGATTAGCGTTAATTCTCAGTATGGTTCTTTTGTGCTCAGTTTTTGTTACAACAGTATGTGCCGCGGTTCAGTTTGAGGGTGCAATCAGTGATTATCCTGTTATAATGGTTGCGGGTTACAGTAGCACAGAACTTGTTCGCGTTGATGAGAACGGCGAGAGAACAAGAATTTGGGGTCTTGATATGAACTCTGTTTTAAACAGAGTTATTAATCGTATATATGATTTGGGCAAAGGTCTGGTTCTTACCGCAAAAGGTGATGCTCAATATTTGGGTAAGACACTTGGCGAAGAAATCGAAGCCGAGCTCGAATATATGAAAATAAACCCAGATGGTACAAGTAAATATAATATTCAGGTGGAAAATACGGCTATTGAAGAGACAAATATGAAATATATTCTTGACAACGGACTTCCGCTTGAGTATATAAACGAAGATAAAATTTCATACGAAATTGCCGAGTATATCGGTGAAGAAAATATGTTTTTCTATACCAACGACTGGCGACAGAGTGTTTACGATTGCGCAGTAGGACTTGATGAGTATATTCAGGAAGTAAAAGAATATACAGGTAAAGATAAGGTCAACATTATTGCGGTTTCCCATGGTGGTCAGGTTTCGGCGGTATATCTTTCTCTTTTCGGATATAAGCAGGATGTTGATAACGCAGTGCTTACCGTTCCGGCTATTGGCGGTGCGGGTCTTGCACTTGACCTTATGACAGGTGATGTTGCAATTGATGAATACATGATTGTCCATTTCTTACAGCACGGTTTTGATGCGGAAGGAAAATATGAGTGGCTTCTTGAGGCTCAACAATTGGGCTTCCTCGATGAAGTTGTTAAACATGCACTACCATACATATATAATGTAGCGGGTTATTGGGGTAGTATATGGGATTTTATACCCCTTGAATATTATGACGACTTGAAAGCGGAAAGGCTTGACCCCGTTGAAAGTGCCGCAATAATCGCGAAAACCGATATGGTACACTATGACATTATGGCTAATTTCCATACCAATCTTCAGAAGTGCGTCAATGATTACGGTATAAATGTTTCAATAATTGCAGGTACTGACGTTCCTTGCGTAAGCGGTCTCAGAACAAATGGTGATGCTCTTATAAGAGTAGCGGATTCCACAGGTGCTTTTTGTGCGCCTTACGGTGAACGTTTCAATGATGGCTATACGGGTATCGGCTCAATGTGTTCAGACCCTGCTCATGATCACGTTTCACCCTCATTTGAGGTTGATGCATCCACAGCATATCTTCCTGAAAACACATGGTATGTCTACGGTCTTTTCCACGGAATGACCTTCCATGACCCCTATTCGAGAAGTCTTGCACTTAAAAATCTTCTTACGGATGAAATTGTAAATGTTCACTCCAACCCCGAGTATCCTCAGTTCCACGAGTCCACTAATACAAACTATGCTGTGTCTGTGAAATTTGATAATAGTCCGGAAGGCTTTGTGGATTCAAACGATAAATATGTTGTAATAAAAAACCTTTCATTGAATTATCCTGTTAAAGTTGCTTCCGTAACCTTTGAAGGCGCAGATTTGGTAGCACACACTATGGGCTTAAAAGAGCTTGCACCCGGTCAGGAAATAAAAATATCTCTTACGGGTAAACTACCAAAGGTGAGCAACGCCCTAATGCAGGTGAAGGTCAATTATGAAATGGTTGATAACACTACCTCGCTTATAGGTGACAGAGTTTGTAACTTTAAAATAATGAACGGACCTTCCGCAGTCTATGATGAGGAAGAGCCTTTTGTCGATGCGGATTTTGTGACAGACTTTGAAAAAGTGGTAGGGGAGGATACAAACCAAATACTTGTGAATACGGGTGTTGCCGGTCTTGTGAGCTTTTTGTATGAATGGTTTATGGCCTTACTCGACCAATTAGGAATAGGGCTTCTTTTAAAATAAATGAGATAAACCTATTGACTTATTGTTTGAATAGTGTTATAATTCGTAATCGTCGCGGTATGTCCGCGGCGATTATTTCCTTGCTCTTAAATCGATATCTATAAGAGCCGGAGTCCATAAGGAGGTGCGAACGATGTCAAACAGTTACGAAACAATCATTGTTTTCTCTTTAGCAAACGGTGAAGAGGCAGCTAAAACTCTCGCTGAAAAGTTCAAAGCAATGATGGAAAAGAACGGTACTGTCGACAGCGTTGACGAGTGGGGTAAGCGTAGACTTGCATATCTCATCAACGACGAAGAAGATGGTTACTATGTTCTCTATAACCACACTTGCGAAGCTGGTTTCCCTGCAGAACTTGAGCGTGTTCTCGGTATCACCGACGGCGTTCTTCGTTCAATGGTAATTAAAAAATAAGAGGTGTGAAAGATGCTTAATTGTGCAGTTATTATGGGCAGACTTACTGCTGATCCCGAACTTAGACAGACTCCCTCAGGTGTTTCGGTTACAAGATTTACTGTTGCGGTTGACCGTGGATACGTTAAAGCCGGTGAAGAGAGAAAAGCCGACTTCATCAACGTTGTTGCATGGCGTCAGACTGCTGAGTTTGTAACAAGATATTTCTCAAAAGGTTCTATGATTGCCGTTCAGGGTGCTATTCAGACCGGTTCTTATGAGAAAGACGGCGTTAAACGTTCAACATTTGAGATTATTGCTGATAATGTGAGCTTTTGTGGCTCAAAAAATGAGTCTTCTACAGGTGCAGCTCCCAGAGCTACAGAAACAGCTGCCACATCTTTCTCTAACGGCAGTATAGATGATTTCGCCACAGTTGCTGATGACGATGATCTGCCGTTCTGATTCTAACAGGAGGAAAATATAATTATGGCATACGATAAAAGCGATCGCCGTCCCAACAAAAAAGGCCGCAAAAAGGTTTGCGCTTTCTGCGTTGAGAAGGTTGATAAAATTGACTATAAGGATGCTGCTAAGCTTCGCCGCTACACATCCGACAGAGCAAAAATCCTTCCCCGCCGTGTAACAGGTACATGTGCTTATCATCAGAGAGAGCTCACTACTGCTATCAAGAGAGCAAGAATGATAGCTCTTCTTCCTTATACTGCTGATTGATTTTTGTGTATTGTTATAAGACAAGATAAATCTGAACGAAAAGAACAAAAACTTTCGTCCTCGTATTTATCAAACTTATAACGACAAAAAACACAATAATAACATTGAAACACTCTGTAGAAATACAGAGTGTTTTTTTGTTTATATATTTA
>JAZNVE010000170.1:0-5871 GCA_045592665.1 Acutalibacteraceae bacterium | reverse complement strand
AACAGTATTTCTGTTTTTAAAGTCAAATGCCATATTCTCGTATGTATCGGGAGTGAATAATTTTTTGTTGTCCTCAAGATATTTAATATCTTCAAGGCAATCTTTAATATCCTGCTCCGAAAGATTTTCTTCGGGGTATTTTTTAATTATAATATCGCAGATTTCATCAGCACTTTTTTCTTTATATAAAGAAATTATATCGTAGGCTACATCATCCACAGTGTGAACGGAACCGCTACAGGTATCAAGAACTATATTGTAGCCGTTAAGTTTATATTGGTGTACCATTAAAACGAAACTCCTCTAAAAATAGGGGGCTACTGCATAATATGCAGCAGCCCCGATTGATTTTTAAACTGCAATTATTCCTCGCAATTGTTTTCGCACTGCTGGTTAGCAACGCCGCAAGAAGTTTTGCAAGCAGACTGGCAAGATGTCTGGCATTCGCCACAACCGCCGTTTTCTGTGCTCTTAACAAGATCTCTTGTTTCGATTGTTTTGATTCTTTCCATGTTCAAAACTCCAATCATAAATAATATTCTCGGTAATATTACCGCTTTTTTACCCTACAAGTATATCATACGCAAAAATCACTGTCAAGATGTGATTGTTCAAATACAATAACAGTTGACAAAATTTATCATATATGTTAATTTATAGTAGCATTCCGTGTAAATGCATATTAACCCAAATATATTACGAAAGGAGTTGGACATAATGATGAAGTATTCAGTAAGAAATGTAAACTATCCGGTTATTGTGTCCGCTTCCTGCTGACAAATAGTATTTTTACGTGTACTATTCCCCGGAAAGTTTCAGGCTTTTCGGGGATTTTTGTTGTTGTAAAAATACTTTCGCGGGAGGCGAAACAGGGAAGACCCCTGATTGTTTTAGAGTTCCTCTCACTCGTAAAACACGACATAATCTCCGGCAAAACAGGTTCAATATAACCTGTTTTACCCCGAAAAGAGGCATGTCGTTAACGTTTCTTTTCTAATAAACGGAGGAAATAATGAAAAAAGAAAGAAAAAAATTGAAATTTGATGGATTAAAAAATGTAATTTATGCATTAAAAATAATCCACAAATGCGCTCCCGGAATGATGATTGCACAAGTAAGTATGCAAGTGTCTTTCTGGTTTTTTACGGGCTTCGTAAAAGACGTGTTGTTTTTAAAACTTCTGCTTGATTTAATAACCAACGGAGGTACATTTAAAGAATACATAATACTCGTTTTATTACTCGTTGCGTCTGAACTTATCGCTACGGGTATAAACTGTTTTTCCGATTATTATGGTTCTGTTAAATGGAAAAAATTCTATAAAAATCTTAACGATAAAATCTTTCAAAAAGCGGTCAGCGTGGATATGGAGTGCTATGAAAATCCCGAGTTTTATAACAAATATAAACGTGCTACCGAAATTATAACTGAGGACCATATAGCGTATTTTGCATGGCAGTTTTCTAATATAATTGCGGGTAGCCTGACGGGCGTATTTCTTGTGATTTACGTTATTACCATAGACCCCAAAATACTTCTGATTCTTTTGGTGAGTGTTTTTGTATTGGCGTTTAGTACTATCAAAGGTAAACTTGATGTCAAAAAAGACAAAGAGATGACTCCCTATAAACGCTCAAAGGCTTACGTTAAAAGAACGGTGTATATGCGAGAGTTCGCTAAGGATATGCGTACCTCTGGTGTATTTAATGTATTGCACGCAAGATACAAAATAGCAATAGACCGAAATAGAGAGATAATTAAAAAATACGGTTGGAAAATTGCTTTTCTTGAGACGATGTCGGGCTTTTTCGGTAAAGCCTTACCCGTTGCAGTAACCTATATTTACGCCGTTTTCCGTTATGCGGTAAAAAAAGATATGAAAGTTTCTGATTTCTCGGTTATTATGACCGCTATGAGTAATCTTAAGGATGTTTTTAATGACGTGGGTGAAGCGGTGTCCGATGTGAGACGTGAGGCGGAATATTTTGGTAATTTAAAAGAATTTATGGAATACGAATCCAAGGTTACAAGCGGTACGAAAGTAGCAGGGGCTTTAGTAAGTATAGAATTTAAAAATGTTACCTTTACGTATCCCGATGCAAAAGACAGTACAATCAATAATCTTAATTTAAAAATAAACAAGGGTGAAACAATAGCCATTGTAGGTAAAAACGGTGCAGGTAAATCTACCTTTGTTAAGCTACTTTTAAGATTTTACGATGTTGACAGTGGTGAGATTCTATATAACGGAATTAATATAAAAGAATATACCCTTGAATCATTACGTGAAAGACTTGCTACTGTTTTTCAGGATTACAAGGTTTTTGCGCTATCTATTGGAGAAAATGTTCTCTGTCAAGAGGTTCTGGATGATATTGACAGAAAACGAGTAGACGAGGCTATAAAAAATAGCGGTGCGGATACTTGCGTTGAAAAATTACCTCTGAAAGCCGAAACAGTTTTAACCCGTGAATTTGATGAAAAGGGTACAGGAATTTCGGGTGGAGAACAGCAGAAAATTGCTACCGCAAGAATGTTTGCTAAGAATTTTGATTTGGCAATTCTTGATGAACCGTCCTCGGCACTTGACCCTGTTGCGGAATATAAAATGTATGAAAAACTGATTGAAGCTACAAAAAGCAAAACGGTTATATACATATCTCACAGGCTATCGAGTGCGGTGCTTTCCGATAGGATTTATGTTTTTAAAAATGGTTCTATTTCCGAAAGCGGAACTCATGAAGAGTTGATGCAAAATGACGATGAATATTGCCGGATGTTTACACTTCAGGCCTCCAACTATAAATCACGAGAGGAGGAAGAAATGTAATGAAAAAATCAAAAATCAAAAATGCCCATGGTGTTATATCAAACATATTTTATATGTTAAGGGTGATTTTTAAAATATCGCCCACTCTTGTAATCGGTGAAATTCTACAACATATTTTAAGCACCTTGCCCGGTAGATTAGTGTCGGTTATTGGTCTTAAATTTGTAATAGACGAAGTACAAAACGGCGGTGATAGTGGTAAGATAGTTCTTGGTATAGCCTTAATGGTGGGTATACTTGTTCTTGGTGAAGTATCCACATCGGTATTTTTTGAACTTTTTGTTCACCGAGAAAGAGAAAAACTCGACTACGGTATACAGTCTATGTTTTATAAAAAAGCGTCAACTTTGGATATGCGAAAATATGATGACCCCGCGTATTATAGTGATTTTATATTAGCCATTGAAAACTCATCCGACAGTATGAAATATCTGGTGGCTATGGTTAAAGGCTATATAGGCGAAATAGTATCATTTATAACCATAGCGGGTGTAGTGTTGACTATTGACCCCGTTGCGTTGGCAATTATACTTTTCTTTATCGTTGTGTTTATACCCTTGGGTAAATATACAGGAAATCTTCAGAGTAAACGCCGTGAGGAGGTTACCGAAAAACACCGAAAAGGTGATTATTTCGCAAGAGTTTTTTATTTACCCGATTATGCAGGGGAGATAAGAACAAGCGGTATATTCAATTTGCTCCGCAAACGTTTCAACGAAAGCGCGGACGAGGTTGTAAATACTCAGAAAAAATACATAAAGAAACTTGATATACTCTTTTTCTTACAGGATACGGGTATTCGTGCAATAGGATTTATACTGGTATTGGGCATATATATCGGTTATAAAACTATTGTTGACGGTAGTATGAGTGCAGGTGATTATGTTGCTACATTCAACGGCTCTCTTTTAATAAGCGGTAGTATATTGTACCTTACAATATACAGCGTACGTGGTTTTACAGAGCGTTCAAAAATGATTGAGAAATGCAGAAGTTTTTTGAGCGAAAAAGAGTTGATTACCGACGGAACACATATTACCGTGTCCAAAGAACCTGAGACTATTAATGTTAAAAATATTACTTTCCGTTATGAGGGTAACGAAAAAAATATTCTTGACGGAATATCTTTTGAAATAAAACCCTTTGAAAAAGTAGCTCTTGTGGGGTATAATGGTGCAGGGAAAACTACCTTAACCAATCTTCTGTTACGACTTTACGATGTTAAAGACGGTTCAATAGAAATCGGTGGACGTGATATCCGCGAGGAAACCGTAGACTCACACAGAAATCGTTTTGCGGCAGTTTTTCAGGATTTCCAGATATTCTCCGCGAGTGTAGGTGAAAATGTTGCCCTTGATACCCAATATGACGAAGAGCGAGTTTGGAAAGCTCTTGAATTAGCAGGTTTCAATAAAGAACTCCCCAACGGATTAAAAACCATTCTTCTACGTGAGTTTGATGAAAACGGTTTAATGCTTTCGGGTGGCGAACAACAAAAAATAGCCATTGCAAGGGCTTTTTATAAGGATTGTCCGTACGTTATACTCGACGAGCCGTCGGCAAACCTTGACCCCGTTTCGGAGTATGAACTTAATCACGCTATGATGACGGGTGCAGAGAATAAAACGGTAATATTTATTTCCCATCGACTTTCCACAACAAGAAATGCCGACAGAATCTTTATGATGGAAAAAGGCAAAATTATCGAAAGCGGAAATCACGATGAATTGATGAATCTTGGCGGAAAATATGCCGAGATGTTCAATCTGCAGGCGGAGAAATACATAAACGGTACGGAATAACAAATAATCAAAGGAAGTAAAGCTATGATAGAAACAATTAATCAATACAGTAAAACATTTAAAGAGCCTATAAGAAAAAGTCGCACTTCTTGTCGCGGTATTGTTATTAAGGATAATAAGATTTTGCTGGTACACGAATTGAATAAAGACGTGTATATGTCACCCGGTGGTGGAGTGGAGCAGGGCGAGAGTTTTGAGCAATGTTGCCGTCGTGAGCTTATGGAAGAGGCAGGGCTTGATGTCAGCGTAGGTGAGCATCTTTTCACTATAAATGAATATGTATTTGATGAATTGTTTATATCCAATTACTTCCTTTGTGAAGTTGTAGGGGTGGGGGAAATGGCTCTTACCCCGACGGAAATTGACCACGGCGTAACCCCCGAATGGGTCGATATTGAAAAAGCTATCGAGATATTCTCTCACTATAAAGAAAAGACCCCCGACCACGAGAGTCTGTATCTTAGAGAGTATACTATTTTAAATAAGTATTTAGAGAAATGAAAACAGGACACTTGCTTATTTATTGCAAGTGTCCTTTTTAGTATAAATCAATCAAATGTTATTGTGGAAATAGTACAGCACATTGGTCTGAGCATCAAAAAAGTATACATCATAATATGCAAATTCAATGTCGGAATCTTTTTCAAAAATATAGAAATAATCCGAAGTATCTATAATGGAGCGGTCAAAGTTATAATTTAAAACAAGCTCATCCTCGGGGTCATTTTCTTTGAAAGTTTTAACCCAATTTTCGAAATTATCTATAAACCTATTTAATTTTTCTGAATCGCTATATGTAACAGGTTTCAAGTATTGATTATTGTTAGGGTTTGCGGAAGTATAGGAATATATGCCGTAGTCAGTATAGTCCTGAAATCCACCGTGAGTCCAGGTTTCTTTATTTTCGTATTGTCCGATAGATTCTGCTACCTGCTCTTGTAAGGTTTGTGTACCCAAAACTGAATCTAAAATACCGTCCATATCGGGTGGTTTTACACAGGAAGTAAATGATAAAAGCATAATAATCAACGAAATTAATAAAGCAAATTTCTTCATTTAATATTCCTCCTTTGGGGTTAGTTTAGCATAAATATGTGTAATTTTCAATATCAGTATGTTCGGCTTTGCCGAGGTGGTTCGCCTCCATCATTGTCATTAAACAAAAAAATAGAACTCACACAATAAGTGTAAGTTCTATTTCTGGTGCCGGTGACCGGGGTCGAACCGGTACGGTATCGC
>JAZNVE010000169.1:0-10024 GCA_045592665.1 Acutalibacteraceae bacterium | reverse complement strand
TTGGCAGCAGCTCAGGAAGCAGGTATTTCAACACTTAACTACGGTCTTTTTATTCAGGGCGTAATCAACTTTATTATCACCGCTTTTGTTATTTTCCTTCTTGTTAAGTTTATCAATAAAATCAGAACAATCAGCGCAAAGAAAGAAGAAGTTGTTGAAGAAGCTCCCACAACAAAGGTTTGTCCCTTCTGTAAGAGTGAAATTGCACTTGATGCAACCCGTTGCCCTCACTGCACATCGGAGGTTGAATAAACCCTATGGGTCGTATAAGATATTTAATTGCCCTCTGGGCATCTAAAACCGTATATTTGTTGCTCCGACTTTTGAAGCGTAACGCAACAATGTATCCCGGGTATATTGCTCTTAAAATATGTCCCGATTATCTTGCGAGAACAAAAAAGTCACCCAATGTATTATGTGTTACGGGTACTAACGGTAAAACAACTACAACCAATATGGTTGCTGATATTTTATCACAGAGCGGAATGAAGGTTGTTTCAAACCGCTATGGCTCAAACATTAATACAGGCGTTGCTACCGCCCTTACACATAGCGTAAATATTTTCGGTAAACCGAAGATTGATGCTCTTGTGCTTGAGGTTGACGAAAGATTTTCGAGGCTTATTTTACCCTTTATCAAGCCCGATTATCTGGTTGTTACCAACCTTTTCCGCGATTCTATCAAAAGAAACGCACATCCCGAGTATATTTTCAGTATTCTTGATACCTACGTTCCCGAAGCTACCAAGCTTATTCTTAATGCGGACTGTCTTCAGTCATCACAGCTTCTTAAGAATAATAATCGTGTTTATTTCGGTGTAGATAAACTCGATACGGATGTTACCGAGTGCGTGAACCTTATTAATGACTTTTCAATTTGTCCAAATTGTGATGAAAAGTTAAAGTACAACTATCTTCGTTATCATCATATAGGCAATGCTTATTGTCCTAAATGTGGTTTTAAGTCATACGAGGCTAATTACAGGCTTACAAATATTGACTACGAAAATCAGACCATTACCGTTGACCATTCAAGTGTTGAAACGGTTTACCCCATGGTTAACAGGGCACTTTACAATATTTATAACGAACTTGCCGCAATTACTCTTATGTCCGAGTTTGGTGTTGACCTCCAGAAGGTCAAAGATTATATGAAAAAAATCAGTATAACCCAGACAAGATATAAGGAAAATAAAGCGGGTAAAACGGAAATTGTACGTACAATGGCTAAGGGACAGAACTCTGTTTCTTGCTCAAGAACCCTTGACTTCGTAGGTCACGAGGATGGGGACAGAACCGTTTTCATTATGATTGATGACCTGTTCGAACGTCGCGATTCATCCGAATTTATCGGTTGGATATATGATGCGGACTTTGAGTTCCTTAATACCGACGGTATTAAGCAGATTGTTCTTGCGGGTCCCCGTTGCTTTGACTATAAATTACGTCTTCTTATTGCGGGTGTTCCCGAGGAACGTATACTCTGCGAGGAGGACGAATTTAAAGCGGTTGATATAATGGATAAGGATATTGATAAGCTTTACCTTCTTCACGATACTTCAACCTACGACCTTGCTTGTAAGGTGGAATCAAAGATTATTTCTGTTTTTACGGAAGCTTACAATTCAAAAGGCGGTGAACAATAATGAAAATTGAGATTTTGTATCCTGAAATTTGTTGTTTGTTCGGCGATAAGGCTAATATGCGTTATTTTGAAATGTGCCTTCCCGAAGCGGAGTTTATAAAAACCCCTGTAAGTGAAATGCCTAAATTTCTTACAGAAGATGTTGATATGGTTTACTTCGGCTCTTGTAGTGAATCAAATCAGGAACGTATACTTTCAAGGCTCAAAGGCCACGAGGAAAGAATAAACGAGCTTATTGAAAAAGGCGTTATTTTCCTTATGACGGGTAATACCTTTGAGATTATGGGAAAATATATCAAGAAACCCGATGGTGAGAAGATTGACGGTTTAGGAATTTTTGATTTTTACGCAGAGCGTACAATTCCCAAGCGTTATAACTCCCTTTTCTTAGGTGCTTTTGGTGATATGGAAATTGTAGGTTATACAAGCCGTTTTTCCCATTGCTATGATATTGATGAGAATGATAATTTCCTTACTGTTACAAAGGGTTACGGCTCAACGGTTGACAGTAAAACCGAGGGTATACACCGAAATAACCTTTTCGGAACATATCTTTTAGGACCATTCCTCATTCAGAATCCCTTGTTTACAGAGTATCTTATGAAAAAACTCGGGGTAGAGGAACCAAAACTTGCGTTTAAAGACGATATTCTTAAGGCTTACAATGTACGTCTTAATGAATTTAAAAATGATATAGTTTTTGCAGAATAAAATTGTCTGAGGATTTCAGCTTGAAGTCCTCGGATTTTTTATTGACAAAATTTGACTAATGCAGTAGGATTAAATTGGGATTAACCAAGGGGGTATTGATGTGAAAACACCTAAAGTACATGAAAGTGAATACCGTTTTTGCCTTATTATGTGGGAACATGAACCGGAGACCTGTTCTAATCTCGCTGCTTTAAGCAAGAAACAATTGGGCTGGTCAAGAACAACTACATATACAGTAATAAAAAGACTTGAGGAAAGGGGAATTCTCAAAAAAGAGGGTCCCGTTGTTACATCACTTTTTTCAAAAGAGGATGTACAGATTTCCGAAATTAATGAAGTATTGGAAAAGAAATTTGAAGGTTCAATTCCTGCGTTTATTGCGGCTTTCGCAAAAAGCAAAAAACTTACAGAAAAAGACCGCAAAGAGATTATTAAATTACTTGGAGAATAATTGATGTTAGAAGGTATTTTTAAAGCTATACTTGATATGACGGTGTCATCATCATTTTTAATTGTGGCAGTACTCATAGCACGTGTTATCCTACGTAAGTCCTCGAAAGTATTCAGGAAAGTTTTATGGGGCTTGGTGGGGTTGAAGCTTATTATCCCATTTTCTTTTGAAAGTGCGTTGAGTCTTGTGCCCCATAAGTCAGAATATATGCCACAGATTACGGTTGTTTCGTCAGAGATTTCAAATTCAGTGACGAATACTGCTTTTGATTGGAAAAGTGTTTTGCCGTACGCTTGGGTTGTGGTGGCTGTACTGCTTCTTGCTTATGCATTTTTTAGCTTTATGAAACTTAAAGCTAAAATGAGTGATGCGGTTAAATATCAGGATAATATTTTTCAGAGTGAAAGGGTAGAGTCCCCCTTCGTTTTCGGCGTTTTTAAGCCTAAAATTTATATTCCGTATAGTATAAAGGGCGAAAAACTGGGTTTTGTATTAGAACACGAAAAAACTCATATAAAATATTTGGACCACATTACGAAACTTATAGGGTTCATACTCCTTTGTATTCATTGGTTCAATCCCTTGGTGTGGGTTTCATATGTTCTGTTTTGTAAGGATCTGGAACTTGCTTGTGATGAAGCAGTTGTAAGGAATATGGGCGAGGGTAGGCGTAAGAGTTACGCATTGACCCTCTGTGATATAGGTGTTAATAAGGCTAAAATATCCGCTTGTCCCATTGCTTTTGGTGAAGTGAGCATAAAAGAAAGAGTCAAAGCAACTCTTTCATACAAAAAGGTGGGTAAAATAGCTGTTTCCTTGTCTTTAGTTCTTTGTGCGATAGTTGTGGTTTGCTTTATGACAAAGCCCGTGGCAGAAGCAAAAGAAAAGACCGAGAAACCCATTGTAGAAGAAACCACAGTTCCTGCTACAGAGTCTGTGAGTGAACACAAAATTGAACCGACAACGGATTCAACTACCGAACCCACAGCTGAGTTTGTGACCGAAGAAACAACAGAGGCAACATCGGATGTTGGTCAAAACTATTATGAAGATGATCGTGGACCTACGCTTTCACAGGACACTATTGACTATATGTTGCAACAACAAGAGGATGCATTAGAAGAGGACAGGAGACGCATTACACGGGAAATGGAAGAGTTCGCTCGTAAGCAGGAATTGGCCAAAATGCAAAACGAATACAATAATAAAAATAAAGTTTCGGAAGGTGTGGTATCAGCTTTTGGTTATAATAGTAATAGCACTCCCGGACCAACCGGTGGAAGTCCGGTTCCGTCAATTCCTTCTTTGTTTTAATCGAACAAAAAATAAGACCTATCCTTTTGGAGTAGGTCTTATTTTCATATTTAATTTTCTGTTTGTTCAAGCCGTTGCTTTTTAAAACTACGGTTAATAAGTACATTAAAAATAACGTTAAGTGCAAATAAACCTATACCAACGAAAAGACCGAATTGAACTGAGCCGTCGATGAAGTTTGTGCTTGTTGCACCAATCTGTGAAACTGAGAGGGTGAAAAGTACACCGGCTATGGAAAAGCTTAAGGTTGATAATACACAAAGAACTATATTTGCTCCTGCCTTAAGTGACGGGGCTTTTAAAAGAACGAAAACAAAGTTCAGAACACCGAAAACTATTGCAAGATAAATAAGAAGTATTGAGAAAATCAACATTGCAACAGGGGAGCCGAGAGTTTCAGCGGACATAAGTCCTAAAAGAGAACCCCAGTTAAGACTCAACAATGTATTCATAGAAAAATCAAGCAATGTGAAATTGGTTGAACTGTCACCGAAGAACGGTAGGTTAAGGGTGTAGCTCGCCAAGGGAAGTATCAAAACTACAAGGGGTAAAAATGTGCAGGCAAAGCGGATAATTCTGAAAATGTTTCCGAAAAGTGCGCTTTTGAGGTTGCCTGTGAATTTTCTGAATTTTACCCAGGCTTTCTCCGCTTTTTCTGCGTCCGCATCAAGGTTTCCTTCCCAGTTGTAGTTAGGGATATTTACACCGCAATAGGGACACTCAGCTTTCACGTTCCAAAAGTTCAGAATTCCGTGACATTTAGGGCAAAGAGCCATATAGATTCAATCCTTTCAATGAATTGGATTATTAATAATCAAGGACGCGAAGAACCGCTTTAACATCCATAGGTAAGGTTTCGATAACCGCACGCGCTTCTTTTTCGCGCATCTGGGGTATAACAAAAGCGATTTCAGTTTTGGGTTCGTCCTCTCTGTGAAGAATAATGGGGGAATCGAAAGCTTTATTTACTGCGTTGAAAGCGGCAACATAATCATCGGTTTCCGCACGGACATAAAGGGATGTGTTCTGTAATAAAGCATCAATAACGTAATTGTCTTCTGCGGGACCCCAACCGAAAGCCTTTCTCTTGGCTGTGTGTTTAGCGCAGTCAATTACGTCTGCAACAACGGCACTTGCTGTGGGAAGCTTACCTGCGCCTCTGCCGTAGAATACAACGTCACCGATTGCATCACCGCGAACGAGTATTGCATTGAAAACATCGTCCACAGATGCTAACTGTGAATGATTCTGGATAAGGCAGGGACCAACAGTAATGCTGATTTTATTGTTGTCATTGAGCTTTGCTCTGCCTATAAGCTTAATAACACCGCCCCAGTTTTTAGCGTAAGCAACATCCTCGGGTGTGATTTCGGTAATGCCCACAGTTTCAACTGCATCGGGGTAAACGTGTTTACCGAAGCAAAGGGAGGCAAGTATGCAGATTTTACGTGCGGCATCGTGGCCGTGAATATCCGCGGAGGGGTCACGTTCAGCGTAGCCGTTATCCTGTGCAAGCTTTAAAGCATCTTCAAATGCCATACCGTCTTCAATCATTTTGGTGAGAATAAAGTTGGTTGTACCGTTAAGAATACCTGCAATTTCGCATATTTCGTTGGCGGCAAGGCATTGGCTGATGGGTCTGATAATAGGGATACCGCCACCTACGCTTGCTTCGAATAAGAAGTTTACGTTATTCTCTTTTGCAAGCTCAAGTAATTCGTAGCCGTGTGCGGCAACGAGCTCCTTGTTTGATGAAACAACGCTTTTACCTGCCTTAAGACAAGCTGAAACATATTCGTAAGCAGGCTTTGTGCCACCCATGCATTCAACTACGATTCCGACAGATGCATCGTTAAGAATATCATTGAAGTCTGTTGTAAAATAACGGCCTAATTCGTGATTTGAAAAATCACGGATATCGAGAATATATTTAATATCCAATGAATTATGACCGCATTTAGCCACAATACTCTTCTGGTTTTTTAATATAACTTCAGCAACGCCCGAACCGATTGTACCGAAGCCCATAATAGCAACTTGCATATTTATACCTCCGAGGGGTGATTTATGTGTAAAACACTTTTTAGTATATACAAATCATATATTAACATAATTTTTTATGATAATAAAGAGAAAAACTGAATTTTATAAATATTTTTTAAATTTTTTACTAATTTTGACATAATTTAATTGTATTATTCTTTTCAATAGTTTAAAATAGGGGTGTGTGAGGAGGAATATTTAATGGGTAAAGTAGTTGAAAAAAGAAAATCCTTTATTATAACTTTCATATATCTTTCAATTTTTGTGGGTCTGTACTACTTTTTAATAAAATATGCAATGGGATATATCTTCCCGTTTGTTTTTGCAGCAATACTTTCGGTATTTTTACAGCCTGTTGTAAGGTGGTTTACCAAGAAATTTCGCCTGAAAACCCACGGTTTTATTTCTACTGTACTCGTTTTGCTGTTAGTAGTCAGTGTTGTTGGTCTCATAGCCGGTGCGGGTTATGTTTTGTTTGTTGAATTAAAGGACTTCTTTGCCTATCTTTCAAACACAATATCCTCTGTTGATGACATAATCATTATGGTTGAAAATACTGCGTTGAATTTTATCGGTAAATTACCTAAAGGTATCGGTAATGCTGTAGGTGGATATGTAACTGAATTTTTCGATAATCTCGGAAGCAAGGAAACAAGCCTTGATTTTAGCGCACTTTCAGCTCCTTTGAGTGGTGCGTGGAGCGTTGTTAAGGGAATTCCGTCATTTATTCTTAGCTTGGTTGTTACTGTCATATCCTGCGTGTTTATGACTGCGGAATATGACAAAGTAAGAGATATGATTCTTGATATGTGCTCCGAGGAAACCGGTGAAAAGCTCGTTGATGCAAAACGTACGGTTACAAAGGGTATTGGGAAATTAATAAAGGCTTATGCTACTCTTATGCTGATTACCTTCACAGAGGTTTTCTTAGGACTTAACCTTATGAAACTTATAGGAATTTATGAGGGCGGTTATATTGCTATTATTGCATTTGTAACCTGTATTGTTGATATTATCCCTGTGCTCGGTACGGGTACTATATTAATTCCCTGGGCGGTATATAACATTATATCGGGGGATTTTGCTTTGGCGATAGCATTGCTGCTGTTGTACGCCGTAATAACCGTAATTCGTCAGGTTATCGAGCCCAAGCTTGTTGCTAACCAGGTTGGTTTGCCTTCAATTGTTACCATTATGGCAATGTTTCTCGGTGGTAGAGTTTTGGGGGCTTTAGGTATTCTTATTTTGCCTTTGACAGTTATTGTTTTGAAGCTTATGTATGATGAAGGTATTATCGGAAGAAAGAAGATTTCCGTAAAACTAAAAAAGACAACAAGCAAATAATTTGATAGGAGAAGCATAATGCTCGGAAATATTATTGATATACATTCACATTCACTTTGGGGTATTGATGACGGTGCTGAGGACTTTGATGAGTCCGTGGATATGTGCCTTGAAGCGGAAGAATCGGGGACTAAAGCATTGTTTCTGACACCGCATCTTATGTATTGGGAGCAAGCGGGAGAGCTTTATGATGAAAGAGAAGAAAAAATTGAAATCCTTGGTGAATGTCTTGAGGATAATGAGTCAGCCCTTGTTATAAAAAAAGGTTTCGAAATACTTTGTGATGATGAAATATTCAACATTAAACATTTTAAGCCCTATACACTGAATGGCTCAAGATATATTTTAATAGAATTTCACTTTTACAAGACCGGCTTTTCTGATGTGGTTTCATGGTGCGATTATTTGTCCTCTTTTGGACTTGTGCCCGTAATTGCCCATCCGGAAAGGTATGAATTTGTTATGGACAATGCCTCCTGTGTTGAAGCCTTGTCAGATAAAGGTGTTCTCTTTCAGATGAATTCAGCATCTCCCACCGGAGTTTTCGGAGAAAGAGAGGCTTATGTAGCTTGTGAAATGCTCAATTGCGGATTTGTTGATTTCGTTGGCTCCGATGCTCATGACTTGCGTATGCGTACAACGGATATTGTATCAAGCCTTGAAATGTATCCTGAGGAATTAAATATGGGTCTATTCAAAAAAGCTGCCTGTGATAACCCTGAATTTATATTGAAAGACGGGTTATATAAGCCGCAGAGATTGGAGCATATTGAAAACTTGTAAAAAAAATATATTTATTTTCTTTTTTAGAAAAAAGAATTGCTTGTAATATGTTAATATACACTTGAATAATAGGATGAAAGGAGGATAAATCGATGTTAGATTCTATTTGGCAGCTTCTTGCTAACTATGGCCTTGATACAAAGGAAATTGCTGATGCAATCCACTCTCTTATTCAGCCCGTTGCTGATGCTGAAGGTAATGTTGTAGGCTATGAAGGAACACTTGCAGCTATCGTGGATTTCCCCGTTATCGGTAGTGTTCTTAAGGCTTTTGCTGACTTTGCTCCCTCAATCGCAGAGGCAACCGAGACTGTAGCTTAAGTTATGCTACATAAACACTTAATAAGAAGTGTGAATTATTGCAATAGTTTTCACAAGGGGAGTGCGGACAACCGCACTCTCTTTATTTAAAAAAAGTAATGGTTTTTATATGCCTTATATATAGTATCGGAGGTAGAGCTTTGAGTAATCCTAATGATGAACAAAAATCTTTTGGTAAGATGGGCGCGATTATAATCGTGCTGGCTATAGCTATTATTATAAGTATGGTTATTTTAGGAGTTGCAATTGTGGGAATTGTTAAAGGGGATTCCTCTGATGATAGTACAAACTACGACTACTCATATAGCGAAAATGAAGATTTATATCAGACAACACAGGATAACTTGGATGATTATTTTACTGAAAATGTTGTTACCGAAGAATTTTCTGAGGATGCTTCGTCCTATGTTAACCAACAGGGGAATGATGGCTCGGCTGATAAGGGGAGTACCCAAAATACTGTGATCGAGAAATATGAGAAATTATCCAAAAATGGCGATAACTTGTTATCGGACCACTATGACAATCAATACATAAAACTCGTTTCCGGAGAGTACGATGTTGATACGGATTTGCTTGTAGCAATATACAGTGTTCCTGATACGGGAAATAACTTTGTGCTTGAGTTTGACGGTACGAAGGATTCTGCGGGCAACATTATCAAAAGTCCCGATACCCTGAATAAAGTTTACCAAATTGATTTAGACAGAAATATTAAGGTTGCTACAAGTAGTGGTGTAGGTAATGTGGATGTATCTTATGCAGAGGGGCTTTTGTGTTTTAATATGGTAAAAACCATAGTAATGGAGCAGTACCCCGATTATTTTACCGGAATCAACTGAAAATGCGAAAAAAATCATTGTAACAATCTAACAAAAAAAATTATAAAAATTCTAAAAAAAATACAAAAAAACACTTGCAATATGTAAATGGTTGTGATATTATGATAGGGCGCGCGAAGGGCGTGTCCCTATCTTTTTATGCCCTGACGCGAGCAGATATGCGTTGATGCGGGAGGTGGCTGCCCACTGAGGCAGGGAATTTCCGCGGAGTATGTCCGATTTGAAACCGGGCGATTAAATACCGATAGCAAACCGTCTGCCGTCCTTAACTGCGGCTTCGGTGTTGTTTCGGAGCGTGAGTATATCCCGGAATTGACATTCCGGTTTTTAAATGAAAGGGGCGATAAGCCCGGGACAGTTGTTAAAACTTACGCAGCCCGCCAAAATTATTAGGAGGCGTTTAAAATGGCAGTTAAGGAAAAAATCAGAATCAGACTTAAGGGTTACGACCACAACCTCGTTGACAAGGCAGCAGAAAAGATTGTTGAAACTGCAAAGCGTACAGGCGCTCAGGTTTCCGGTCCTATTCCGCTCCCCACAGAAAAAGAGGTTATCACAGTGCTTCGCGCAG
>JAZNVE010000168.1:0-5585 GCA_045592665.1 Acutalibacteraceae bacterium | reverse complement strand
TATCTATGTAGTCCCACGTTTCGTTATAATCGTTCATATTAGTAATGATGTGGTCGTAGTAAGACCTATGCCATACTTTAACGTTAGGAATATTCCTTCTTATTTCTCTGGTAACACTCGATTTAAACGCACCTATAATATCAGAAACTTCAGAAAATTTGATTTTATTAAAATACGCATCGTTAAAAGTTTGTTCATCGTTAGGTAAAGCTTCACAACCTATTGTAAGTAAAAGATGAATATGATCAGGCATAATAGAATAGTTATCAATCATTACACCGAAATGGTGATTTGATATATCTAAAATATGCTTTTCAACAATTTTGCCAAAAGTGGATAATTGATTGTCCTTGTCCCAAAAAAATCGTTTTCGTTTATCCGTTAAAATCGTAATAAAATAACAACCTTGATTTGAATAATCATATCCGCTCAATCGTAACCTTTTCCTTTGAGGCAGTGCCATAAGTGCCACCTTTCCACCGTAAGGGTATATATCTATGCGTACCTACTCCACCGTAAGGTACGCATCTATGCGTACCGCTGAGATGAACCACATCTTTTTGGTCTGTAGCTTAGTAAAAAAACTTTCCTTACTTGCGGGACGGATAGATCCGTCCCTTACGTGGGTAGACCCTACTACCCGACTCCACCGTAAGGTACGCATCTATGCGTACCGCTGAGATGAACCACATTTTTTTGGTCTGTAGCTTAGTAAAAAAACTTTCCTTACTTTTCATAGGACCTCCCACCACCTGACGGTGGTCCCCCCTCCTCCTGAAGCAGGAGGGCGAGGCTTCGCTTATCTATCCCCTTATTTCAACCAACCATATTGATTAATTCAAATAAACGGATATTTATAATGCAGACCGCAGGTCCCGAAACTCCTAACTCCTAACTCCTCACTCCTAACTCCTCACTCTTTATACCACACAAGCCGAGGTTTCCCTCGGCTTGTGAGTTTTAAAGTTGATTAAAAGATGTCTCTCACGCACCGCCCTTAGTTAAAAGGGCGGATTATAAGTAACTTAACCGACTATATTGGACTTAGAACCAACCGTCGTCGATGCCACCCTCTGCATAAGAGATGGTGAGTACATCTTCGAGCTCGAACTCCATGATTTCGAGCTCAGGTGTTGTGTATTTTTTCATAGTAAAAAATACTCCTTTCAGTAGTCATTTAAGTAATTGAATGTTACTGGAAAAAGTCTGACCATGGAATCTCACCGTCACTACCCCCTTCAGCACCCATAGGCGGCAACGTTGTACCGGGTACTGTGGGTTCTGTGGTAATAACCGACGAATTTGTAAGAACGTCCTCAAGGGAAAATTCTATAAACTCAAAGTCAGCTTTTTCGTAAGCCTTCGAAATCATTTTAATTAAGCACCAAATTTAGCTTCATAAGCTGCTGTTGCGTCAATTCCCATCCAGTTTGAGAAGTAAGTGTTACCGTTTACATCTTTGATATATGTTCTTACTTCAATTTCTGCACCAAGATCATTAACGTCCATATCTGTGATAACTACACGATAGTTAAAGCCTTCGCGGCCATCTTTAAGTTCGTAGATACATCCGCTTTGCGCATCCTCAACAATGCCGTCCTTGCGAACCTGAACACCAACAGCGTTAAGGTTGGGAGCAACCCATGTACCGTTGATTTTTTCTTTACCGGGTTCGAAAGCAGTTTTCATAACTGTACCTGTAAGACCAAGGTCAACTTTACCATCAGCAGAGCCGGGACGCATTTTTGTAGTCGCTGTATCGTTTACTTCAACGCGGTCCGCTTTAGCTGTAGCTTCATTAATGATAATATCCTCAGCTGTAAGTGTGGCATTTGTAGGCTTTTTAGTACCTACAATAACTGCACCTGAACCTGTTTTACCTACACAACCAGCAGGAATACCGATTGTATCAGTTTCGGTAAGAGTTCTTGTTGTAGTAAACTCAATAGAATACAATTCACAATAGGGGGCGATGGGGTGACCTGTTGTTGCTGTGTATCCTGAACCAGCAGCAGTATCAAGAGTTTTCTGAACCAATACAGTATCTGTCCAGTTCATAGCTTTATCATCATCGTTGTATTTAGCAGATGCTGCTTTGTGTGCAGTTGAATTGTTAACCTGTGCAGCCGCTTTCATATAATAATATTCATCACCCCAAACACGGCTATCAGTGTTAACTGTGAACGCATCTGTGAAACTAAGATATGTGTTACCTGTAAAAGATACTCTAAGTGTATCATAGTCAGTTCCTGTGGGTAAAACATAATAAACCTTTACAGTTACTGTTTCACCTGCAGGCATTCCAACATATGCGTCAGAAACGACACGGTAACCAACCTGACCAGCACCAGGGAAAACTGTGTCAACGGTTACAGCGGCATTTGCAGAGAATGCAAAAATTGAAACAAGCATTACTACTGCAAGTGCCATACTTAAAATTTTCTTGGACATTTTAAGTAGCCTCCTTGTTTTATTTATTAAATTTTAGAATTATAGATTAGCAATAGCCCAAAAGAGCCATAACGTCACTCTGATAGAGACACATACCGTCTGCGCCTTCTTCGTACATCAAGCCGTCGCTCAACTCAATATTGATTGAGTCATCAACAGTAAGCATTTCATCAGCGGTAACATCACCGGCGAAGTTTAATTCAGGTGCGCAAATACACATACCGTCTCCGCCTTCTTCGTACATCAAACCGTCGCTCAATTCAATATTGATTGAGTCATCAACAGTAATAAATCCGTCACCTGTAACATCACCGAAGATGATGAGACAGTATGATTCTACTACGTTACCATCAAGGTCAACGACGTCAACAATTGTACCTGTACCCTGACCGTTATCAGTTTCAGTGATTACCAATTCACCATCACCGGATACAGTAAATACTGAATTAACGTCTTCTCCAAGAGCAGGATCTACACCGAAGATATATCCTGTTACATTAGTGATTTCAAATTCACCTATTTCTGTTCTTGAAGTATCAATAACACCGATTGTGCCGTCGATAACTGCAAGAGTGGGAGCTGCGCCACCGCCGATGATTACGGAATCACCAACAGTAACAGTCTGGCCTGTGATGGGGTTACCTGTAACAAGGTCGCCGTTATCCATACGAGCAGCGATAAGAGAACCGCCAACGTTTGTTGCAGATTTTGCATCGTCTTCAATAGCGATTTCAGCAGAACCTGAACCTGCGTATGTGTAAACAACAGTAGCGATAACGCCGTCGATTGCTTCACCGGTAATTGTACCTGTTGCTGATGTATCAGCAATAATCATTACCTTGCCTTTTGCTTTAGAAACGCTAACAGTAGCGTTGTATGATTCGGGAATAGCATCACCGAGTGTAACAGATTCAATAGCTGCTACAGATGTATCAGTGTTTGTGAGAACGAACTGAATGGGACCTGTTGCGTAGTTTGTTGTAAGAGAAACATATACGGTATAAGTACCATCGCCGTTGTCAGCGGGCTCACTGAGTGCCCAAGCCTGTGTGTAGTTAGGAGCATCTTCTTCACTTTCGTAGCCTGCAGCGTTCGCAACAAGAGCAAACATTGAAACTACCATCATGAGAGCAACTACTACACTAAGAAGTTTTCTCATCTTTGACATTTGTTTGCCTCCTAAGGAAATTATTTTCAATTTCTCTCCAAATAGCGACTAACGTCGCACCGCTTTTAATCAATGCAAAATGCAGAATGCAAATTAGGATTATGGGACCTCCCACCGCCTGACGGCGGTCCCCCCTCCTCCTAAAGCAGGAGGGCGAGGCTTCGCACAACCGAAACTCTATATACTATATATAATAGTATGCATTCTTCATTGCCCCTCTTGCCGAGTTATCCCGGCAAGAGGTTTTGATTATAAGGGTTTTGTTTATAAACGTATAGTTAATAAACCATTAAGACTTAAATTAAGCAAGAATCTTGTTAACAACTAATGTGTAGTCAGCGCCAACGATTTCTTCAGAAGCTGTATCAAGGTTAGCTGCGATGAAGTAGCATCCCTGGAGTTCAGCGTGCTTGTTAGCAACGAGCTCTGTAAGAGCACCGTCGAGAACGTCTGTAGTACCGTCACCGTTAACGTCAGCTTCAACAACAATCTTAACTGTAGCAACGGGAACTTTTACGCCACCAACAAGTGTGTAGAATGTAACTGTTGCGTTTGTACCTGTGAAATCATCAAGGTCAGTATCAACTGTGTAAACTACGTCGTTAGAAACTGTGATAAGGTCTTTTGTTACGTTTGCGCTTGTAGCAGTTGCACCAAGGATAGCCTTAACTGCGTCTGCATCGAGTTCGGGAGCAATTCTTGCAACAGAAGCTGTGATATCAGCAATACCTTCCTGAGCATCGCCGGGAACGATAACTTCTTCTGCAACGCCTGCACCTGTAATGCTGAGGCCTTTGAATTTAAGTCTTGCGAGAGCTTCCTTAAGTTCGTTTGCAGCCTGGTCGATTTCATCCTGCTGATCAACAGCGTAGGGCTCTTTGTTTACATAGAGAGCTGAGCCGGGGAAGAGCTGAACCATATCGCCTTCTGCATTTTCAAAGTCATGGTAACCAAGTTCTGCAAGAACCTGACCAAGTTCTTTGTTTGTGTTGTCATAGAGAGATGCATTCTTCAATGCCTGAGTTGCCTGAGCGATAAGTGCTTCAAGCTCTGAGTAATCAGCTTCTTCGTCAACGAGAACAAGCTCGTTACGGCAGCACATAAGCTCATACTTAGCATCAAATACTGTCATCTGAGTGGGGTTAGCCTGAACTGCGAGAGCATTTTCCATAGCTGCCTCATATTTAGCCCAGCTACGTACTGTGTATTCGCTTTCATCGCCAACCATATTGTTTGCTGATGTGATTTCATCATCAAGATATTTGGTAATTACACCGTGATCTCTTGCGAGAAGACGAGATGCTGTTCTGTTAACAAGGTTGTTAGCCATTTCAACGTCAAGAAGTGACTGTGCAGCATATTCAATCTTCTTGCCTTCGAGCCATGCAGCCTTGTTAGCGATTTCTTCTTCATCAAGCTGTTCAAGAAGAGCTACGATAAATCTTTCGTATTCGTCACCTGCTACAAGAGCTCTGAGGTCATCCTCTTCAATCCATGTGTAGGGGAAGGTTTCGTCGATTTCATCAACTGTTGCGTTAGAAGCATCGTTTCTGAGCTGGATGTAGTACTTAGCATCATCACGAGCATCATTGTAACGATTCCATCTATACATCTTATAATCTGTATAGTCTTTTGCATCGCTGTAGGTTTCTTCTGCAGTATCAACGTCAGCCTTAAGAGCTACAACGGCAGCATCGATGTTATCACCGTTACCTTCGTTAATAATCTGTTCGGTTGATTTCTTACAGTAACCAACGTCGTTGGATGAAACCTTGAATGCCTCATAAAGAGCCTGGAAGTTATAAACTGAGTTTGCGTTCCAAGCCTGCATACCGCCGCGGATACCGGGAACGAATGCTGTTACGTAGTTACCGATAGCTGTTGCACAGTCGATAACTGTAACCTTCTTAACAGCAATTTCCTTGCCGTCAACTGTTACTGTACCGGAAGCTGCGATAACGTTGCC
>JAZNVE010000167.1:0-9687 GCA_045592665.1 Acutalibacteraceae bacterium | reverse complement strand
AACTATTTTTCAAAAATAGTAAAGGTTTTTTGTCAACCTATTTTTGTCAAAAATAACTTTTTCTATGTTTTTAACAATATTTTGGGTGTTTTTATATACTTTTTTCCTTTGTGGGTTTTCACCAACGAACATTTATTTTTTGTAATTTTTTTATTTTCCATTTTGTATAATTCAAAGAATTTATCAACAAATCGTATATTTTGAACAATAACAATTTTTTGTCAATCAAATTATAGAAAATGTCGAAAACCGCGGTGTATAGCCTGTTCAGGGGGTCAGTTGTCAACATTTTGAACATGGTTTTGAACAATTTTACGAAAAAATCTATTATACAGAATGTATAATCTTGGAATTGTCAATTTTAACAAAATCCAAAATTCCGGAAATTTTCAAAAAGAAATTTTAAGAAAATCAATTGTCAAAATCACCAAAAATGCACTAATTTTTTCTAAGCCGTAAAAATTCGTAAAATCGTATAAATTTCTGCTATTTTACACAACATAATTTACAGAAAACTGATTTCAAGGAGGATTTTTTATGCTTAAAGGAGTAAACAAGCAAGTGCTTGAAATAGCCGAAACCGAAAACGGATTTTTTGAAAAAGCAATATTTTTTGTAAAACCCGAATACAGCGGTATGTCCGAGGGCAGATTACGGGAAAGTGCACGAAAAGAGATTGAAAATGCGGGTAAGCCACC
The DNA here is from genome assembly GCA_045592665.1 of Acutalibacteraceae bacterium. Taxonomy (GTDB): domain Bacteria; phylum Bacillota; class Clostridia; order Oscillospirales; family Acutalibacteraceae; genus DTU089. The sequence continues at coordinate 8,989 of JAZNVE010000167.1, read as the reverse complement.
CTTATCAAGAGGATACACTACCGATAAAGCGAAAATCATATTGACCCTTTGCGGGTGTTTTGTGGCAGGAATCGTTACAGGGGTAATATTTCATTCATTCTTTTAAATCCTTAATTGCCTTTTAGGTGTATATATGCTAAAATTACTCTAGAGTGGGTAAAGTATATCCGAACCAGATTTTGGGATAGTCTTTTCCACTCATATTTCGTTAAAATACTCGCCAATCCGTCAGGATTAGCTGCGTTTTTGCCTCATCTGAGCGAAAAATACTTAATCACAAAATTCTTCGACCTTAAATGGATGTGGTTTTGAGTAATTTTGTTTGTATTTGACTGCAGATAGGCTGGCGCCTTTCAAAGGCAAATCGGACAAAAGTACCGAAACCACGCCATTTAAGGCTGGTTCGGATACACTTTACCCACTCTAACACTTATTCAGGAGTAAAATATGCGTTATAAATATATTTTCTGGGATTTTAACGGCACGGTAATTGATGACGTGCGTAATGCTCTTGCCTGTGTCAATGACCTTCTTGAGCGTAAAAACCGTAAACCGATTACTCTGAGCGATTACTATAATTACGTAGAAACGCCCATAATCGGTTTCTATCGTCATATACTGCCACCGGAAGAATTAGATTTTAAGGAGATTTCAAAAGCATTCCACGAGGACTACGCGAGACATCTTGACGAAACCCGCCTTGCAGATGGTGTTTATGAACTTTTGCACACCTTAAAGGATAAAGGTGTGTACCAATACATAGTTACCGCAAACCAGATTGACGAGGTTACGGACCTTTTAAAAAAGTTCGATATCCACCATTGCTTTGACTGTGTTTTGGGAGCGGACAACACCCTTGCGGAAAGTAAAATTGAACGAGCAAAGAGCTTTTTTGACACTCTGAAAATTGACCCCAATGAGGCTATTTTCATAGGTGACACCCTACACGACCTTGAAACCGCCAATGCATTGGGTATTGACTGCGTTTTAGTGGAATACGGTCATCAGGGTAAAAAACTTTTAAGTGAGCATAATGCTTTTTCCGTAGCATCCGTCAAGGATTTGGAAAGAATTATTTTTGATGAGCGTGTTGTGGATTTTCACACTCACTCAACCTGCTCGGACGGTACAATGACACCGAGCGAACTTGTTTTATATGCCGAAAAGAGGGGCTTAAGTGCATTCGCCCTTACTGACCACGATAGCGTTGACGGTATAAAAGAGGCTATGGCTCAAGCAGAAAAATGTGATATTGAGTTTATTCCCGGCATTGAATTTTCCGCGGCAGAAAACACGGAAACCCATATTATAGGTCTTTTTATAGACCCCGAAAACGAAGTTTTACTCAACACTATTCAAAAGCTCAAGGACTCCCGTCGCAGACGAATGGAAGATATATGCCGAAAACTTCAGAAACTCGGTCTTGATGTAACCCACGACGAGGCGTTAAAAATAGCGGGTGGTAATTTTGTAGGACGAGCCCATATCGCAAAATTAATGGTTGAAAAGGGCTACTGCAAAACCATAAAAGAGTGTTTTGATAAATATATCGGACTGGGTAAACCCGCGTATTTCGAAAAAAATGAATTAACCGCCGTGGAAGCGGTAAAATCCATACGTGCCGCAGGAGGACTGGCTTTTCTTGCCCATCTTAACCAGACGGGTTATGATATTGAAAAGACCGAGGAACTTTTATTGACCTTAAAAGAAGCGGGACTCAACGGTATAGAGGGTTATTACCCCGAATATGACGAAAATCATATTTCTTCTTATAGGGCATTGGCAGAAAAACTAAGTCTTGCATTATCGGGTGGCTCGGATTTTCACGGGTCTATGAAACCCCATATTGAAATAGGTGTGGGAAAGGGCGATTTAAGAATCCCTTATTTCATTTATGAAAACTTAAAAAATATTCATAAAAACGATTAAAAATCAAATATTCAGTGAAAACTATATCCGTAGAGTAATCTGCGGATATTTTTTTCGGAGGTTTTTATGAATACTAACATTCGTTTACAGGCAAAATACCTTTTATCAAAAAATAATCTTAGGCTTTTCGCCATAAGTTTCGGAAGTTTTTGTCTTCGTTGGGGACGGTTGATATTAACTGTTGCAGGGTTATTTATTTTTCTTGAATCACCATTATTTGAAAGTCTTACTACTCAATACGGAGTTAAAGAAGTTTCATTTGTATGTGTTTTGATTTACACGTGGTTTTTCTTTTTAACTGCTTTAGTTTCTGCGGGATTTAAATTGGGCGAACAATTTATTTACTTCACCCGAGCCCAAGGATCCAAAGGCTCATTGCGTTTGCTTTTTAAATACGTAACACCCAAAAAAGCCTTCAGAGCCCTCAGATTTTACACCACGGTTAATTTTTATAAAGTCTTATGGTTAATTTATTTCCTATTCCCCTGTGCTCTGTGTGTAATTTGCGATATTTATGTTTATAACTCCTATAATATTTCATCCCCCATACACATAGTGCTTTCAGTAAGCATAAGTTTATTACTGTCGATTTCAATTGTTATGTGGCGTTGTGCCATTGCAAGATACTCGGCTGCTACCTATTACTTTTGCCTTAATCCGTCAATGAAGGTCAGGGATGCAATAAAAAAGAGTATCCGTTTCACAGACGGCTTTCTTGCCGAAGCTGTTTTAATGGAATACTCTTTAATGGGTTGGATATTAAGTTGCGTTTTTATTGTTCCCTTATTCTACGTAATACCCTATGTTAAACTTTGCAAATGCGTGTTTGTAAGCGAAATGCTAATGGAAAAACCCAGGGCAAAAGAAGCTTCGGGAACAATAACATACCTCTCAAGTCAACATATAAATTAAAGCCATTATGAGAAGTTCGTCGGCACCCTCCTCCGACAAAAGTAGTATAAGTGCCAGAAGAAGTGCCTTATCTTCATCAATATTCAAATCGCCGAAAGGGGTTTCGTTGCTTAAAACCTTCTTCGGCGGTATATTTTTTTGTTCGTCTTTTTGAATTTCTGTTTCTTCATCGGTGTGTGAAGAGTTGGCGGCATAGTGTTTAAGATTTTCGAGATAATCCTTCGGCATACTTACCCTACGGGGTTCATCCCGTACACTTTCCGAGGTATGTTCAGGTTCTTTTTTCGTGTTTTCATCCAATCCCACGGTTTTTCGGGCTCGTTTTTGCATTTCTTCGACTCTTCGTATGGCGTCATTTTGCATTTTCATCATTTCGTTATATGTGTACTCCGCCATTCACATTATCCCCCTTTCTCTCAAAAGAGGTAATACGGACATAAGTTTTACGAGTTTCATTGCCTCATCCGCTTTGCCCTGCCTTTCTTTTGACAAAAGAGGCTTAAGTGCATTTATAAATTCGACCCGTTCATCCTGTGAATTAAAGGCATTGAAAACGGGTGCAAGTTGGGAAAGTTGGGATAAATCGGGCATTCCGAGACCCGATAATCCATCGGGAAACGTCGTTTTATTTTCTGTTTTAGATTCTGTTTTTTCTTTTGGTGGGTCATTATTCCCCTGATTTCCGAAGAAACCCGATGCCGCTTGTTTTATATTCTCAATATCCTGAGGTGACAGTGAATTGAGAATTGCATTTATATCAAAATCAGCCATTATTTTTGCCCCCGAAAAACTTTTTGAAAAGCACTTTAGCCGCATCACTGTTTAGTACGGCTTTGGTCTTTTCGGGGTCTGAAAGCAAATCCTTTACCGCTTTAGCCTGACTTTCGGAAAGGTTATTATTTATAAAATCATCTACTTGTTCCTTACTAACTCCCTCTGTTTTTTCGGACAATGGTGCTTTTTTTATCAGTTCATTCATATCAAAGTTCGTATTTTTGTTTTTATCCATTGAAATCCCCGCCTTTAATTAATATAATCTATATAATATATTTTTTCGAGGCGGTGTTTATTCTTGCGATTAGTGGTGGTTTCGGACTCCCACGGCAGTTGGGGCAATTTATTTGAGGCAATTAACCGTGAATCGTCTGCGGATGCGGTATACTTTTTAGGTGACGGTTACAAAGAGTTCGATGAACTCGCTTGTGCTTATTCCGATAAATTTTTCTTTATAGGTGTAAGGGGTAACTGCGATTTTTCCTGTGATTTACCCGAAAAAGATATACGCACCCTTGAAAACGCTAAAATCTACGCCACCCACGGATACGTTGAAAGAGTAAAATATGGTCTTTTCGACCTTGAGGAAAGAGCAAAAAAAGAAACCTGCAACCTTGTGCTTTTCGGTCATACCCACCAGCCCTTGAAACAATACAAAGACGGTATTCACTATTTTAACCCCGGTAGTGTACGTGAAGGCTTCTACGGAGTAGTGGATATTACCAAAAATGGTATTATGTGTATTAATAAAAAACTTATTACTTATTGACACAAGTTAAAAATTTAACTATAATTTCATTATTATAAAAGAAAGTAGTGATACTATGCCAGAGTTCAATAATGGTTCACTCGGCTTATATCTTATAGCCGGTGCAATTATTCTTTTTGTTCTTGGTCAGTCCTTGTTCTTCCTCATAAAAGCGTGGAAGCACGGTAAAGAATTGGGCATCGACAAAAAGAAACTTAAAAACGCTGTTACATCAAGTGCTTTATTCTCACTTCCATCTGCACTTTCCGTACTTGCTACGGTTATTGCTCTTGCCCCTGCATTGGGTCTTGTTATCCCTTGGGTTCGTCTTTCCGTTATCGGTAATATTACATACGAAACTGTTGCGGCCACCAATGCAATTGAGGCATTCGGCATTACAACCGGTATCAGAGAAAAAATTGCCGACCCCGAGGTTTATGCAGGTGTTGCCTGGGTTATGACATTGGGAATTTGCTTCTCCCTTGTTATTCTTCCCTTTGTTGCAAAGCCCTTGCACAAAAAATTCCTTAATGCTACTAACAAAAAATCTAATAAACCCGTAGACGAAGACGGTGAAACCATCGAAGAACCCGATGCACCCAAAAAGAAACGCGGTATTGCAGGCTTTATCGACCATGTCACACCCGCCCTTTTCATCGGTCTTATCGGTGCATTCGTTACAAACTCAATTCTCGGTAAGGGTAAAGCCGACGTTGCCCTTGACGGTGCAGGTGTGCTTTCCGTTATCACCCTTGTAACTGCTATTGTGTCATCAGTTTTACTTGAGTTAGTAAGCAAAAAGCTGAAGCTCACCTGGCTCGAGCCCTTCGTTATGCCTTTAGGTATGATTGCCGCTATGGCAGTAGCTATCCTGGTATATAATGTTTCACCCGAAATAGCATTAATAGAATGGAGGGGTTAATTATGGCAAAGAATACTAAAAAACAAAAGTCCTATTATGACAGAGTCCATAGTTGGGGTAGAATTTCATCCATCTCAGCCCTCTTTGTTCTTTTAATGTTCCCCGTGGCTATCACCCTTTATCTTGGTGTTGTGCCCGATAAAACATTTTTATCCTACGTTCTCAGCGGTTTACTTAAGGTAGCTCCTTTATATTGGGCATTAGCAGTTGTAGAGGTTATTTTCTACACTCCCATGCTCGGTGCAGGCGGTACATACCTCAGTTTCGTAACAGGTAATATCGTTAACCTTAAACTTCCCTGTGCTATCAGCGCAATGGAAAACTCAAAGGTTAAAGCCACCTCAGAGGAAGGCGACGTTATTTCAACAATAGCAATCGCAACTTCCGCAATTGTTACAACGCTTGTACTTGCAGTTGGTATTATTGCTTTCGCTCCCTTCCTTGATTCTTTTACAAACAGCCCCCTTCTTATGCCCGCATTCAAACAGGTTATTCCTGCTCTCTTCGGTGCTTTAGGCGCAGGCTATTTTGTAAAACATTGGAAACTTTCCTTCGCACCCATCCTATTTATGCTTGCAATCCTCGTGTTTGTTCCCGGTATCGGCGCATCAACACTTATGTTTCCCGGTATCATCGCTTCCGTTGTTTTTGCATTCGTATTCTACAAAATCGGTTTCCTTGATAAGAAAGCAAAATAATCATAATAAAAATGAACAACCTGAATTTCGCATATGGAAATTCAGGTTGTTTTTTTATTTGTTCAAATATTTATCCGCTTTTAAAATCATTATCTGGGTTTTGGAATCCTTGATTTCGCCGTTCATTACCATTTCAACCGCTTTTTTAAGTGGAATTTTAATGGTATTTATGAACTCATCTTCGTCAAGGTGTTGTTCGCCCTCCTTAAGGTCTGTGGCAAGGTACATATAAATAACCTCATCAATAAGTGCGGGAGTGGTATATAATTCACCCATGGGAACAACATTTTTTGCACTGAGACCCGTCTCCTCGGAAAGCTCCCTGAGAGCCGCTTCAAGGTGGTCCTCGCCTTTTTCAAGTTTACCCGCGGGAATTTCTAAAGTAACCTTATTAAAAGCGTATCTGAACTGATTTACAAATATAATATCACCATCATCGGTTATGGGTATTACGCATACTGCACCGGGGTGACGTACAACCTCACGCACTCCCTTATTACCATTGGGTAAAAGAATTTCGTCTCTGAATAGATGTATAGCCACACCGTCGAAAATTTCGGTTGATGATAATTTAGTTTCTTCTAATTTCATAAAAGTACTCCTCTTGTATGTTATATGTTATATTTTACACGTTTTATTTCATTAATGCAAGAAAGATTAAAATGCGTTGAATAATGATTGTTTTGAGTGTATAATCGAAGCAAGAACGTATCGACAGTCGATATACGCTTACGCACTCGATATGTCGCAAGCGACTCGATATGCCTTACGGCTCGATATATTTTGCTTTCGCAAAATAAGTTTATAAGGAGATTTTTTATGAACTCTAAAAATATTTTACGCGAAGACTCTATTTCTTTTGCTATTACAATTTCAGATTTATGTGAAAATATACAAGGTTGTTCAGTTTATAAAAATCAACTTGTTCGATCTTCCTCTTCCATTGGTGCTAACATTCACGAAGCAAAATATGCTCAAAGTCGGGCTGATTTTATAAATAAACTCGAAGTTGCATTAAAAGAAGCTGCCGAAACAGAGTATTGGCTCGAACTGCTTTATAGAAAGAAAAAACTATCCGAATCACAATACAAAGAAACAAAAAGTCTTGTTGGCTCTATTCGACGTAGACTAATTGCATCTATTACTACCGCAAAAAACAATACAAAGTAGCTACTATAAATCTCGTTGCACAAAGTGCAACATATCGAATTTGAGCAACGCGAAAATATATCGAATTGCACCGCAATATATCGAGTTTATCGCGAGATAAACATATCGACAGTCGATATACGCTTACGCGCTCGATATGTCGCAAGCGACTCGATATGCCTTACGGCTCGATATATTTTGCTTTCGCAAAATGAGGAAAACGAGGTGACATAAATGTTTATTTATATTATCCGCCACGGCGAAACATACGGCAACTTAAACGGTGATGGTTTTACTGAAACGGACCTTACGCCAAACGGCGAAAGACAAGCGAAACTTTTAGGCGAAAGATTTAAAGATGAAAGAATAGATAAAATCTATACAAGTCCCCTTATCAGAGCGGTTAAAACCACCAAGGAAATCAAAAATCACCACAAAGATGTTCCCGTTATAATCGACTGTACACTTTTGGAAAAAGGCACTGACCCTGATTATACGGGTTTAGATGACAGCACATTACTCGCTCAGATACCCGACGCACAAATTCTTACGCGTAAGCCTTTAGGTGAGGAAAACGACGAAACCGCTTATAATAGAGCAAAGGGGATTGTCGAAAAAATCAAAGCAGAAAATGATTTCAACTCAACTATTGTAATTGTTGCCCACGGCACGTTTAACTCCTTTTTAGTCCTTGCCGCCCTTGACTTTCCCCTTAAAGAGAATTTCAATTTTTCACATCTTAATACGGGTGTTACATTAGTAAATTACTTAGAGGAAAAGGGTGTAATTAAAACGAAATTAAAATTCCTTAACGACACAAGTCATTTGAAATTATAAATCCTTTTTAAGCATCTCAAGATATGCTTCGTATTGCTCGGGTGAGGGTTTGAAATCCGGATGTGAGCAACAGGGCATATCTGGAGCCTTACCGTCACTACGGGGAATGGGGGTAAGGTAATCTTTTTCATATTTCACGCAATCTTCTTCATTGCGAAAATCGGGTATATCGTAAGGTATACCCTTTTCTAATGCACTGCGGTGACTTAAAATAGCAACAGAAGAACAGGTTGTTGCAAAATATTCGTCAAACTGAGGTCTTCTGTTTTCGCGGATACAGTCGAAAAATTCTTTTATAACAAAGAAATCTCCGCCACCGTGACCAGCTTTTTCGGCAAGTTCTTTATCCTCGGTATTCCATTGGGGTTCGTAAAGATTCTCGTTTTCGTAGCCCGCGGGCTTTTCCCAATGATTAAAACGGAGCATCACTTTATCGCCCATACCTCTTAAATTTTCAATCTGTCCCTTAGTGCCGCAAATACGGTATGAATTCTCGTGAGCACCGAAAGCCGCACAACCCGTTACTCTGAAAACTGAGTTATCGTCATTAAGGCAGGTAATAATTGTTGCTCTGTCACCCACAAGTGAACCTACGTGTTTAAATTCACTGAATGGCTCAAAAACGGGCATTGCCGAAACTCTTACGGGGAAGGAGCCTGTAATGTACATAAGGGGTGCCAATGAATGAGTAATATAATATGAACGTGGTAAGAAATTTCGCCAATGATTGGGGTGGGGACGTAACGGCTTATGCTCTGCCTCATTATCCATATCAAAGGGATGATTGTACTCACCCTCTGCAAAAAGCACCTTACCAAGAACTCCGCTATCGTAAACCTTACGCATTTCCTGATTAAAAATCATAAAGGGGTAATTTTCGGCGAGCATATAAATACCCTTGCTCTTTTTAGCGGCTCTTACCAACTCTACACCCTCTGCCATAGTGCCGTTACTTACGCACTCTGACAAAACATTTAAGTCTTTTTCAAGGCAACGCACCGCGTATTTTGCGTGTTCGTG
>JAZNVE010000166.1:0-10435 GCA_045592665.1 Acutalibacteraceae bacterium | reverse complement strand
AAAAAACCTCGTACCGCTCTTGCGATACGAGGTAATTTTTTATTCTTCGTTTGTTTCCTGAGTTTCAATAATTGTTTCTTTTTCTTCAACAATTACTTCATCAGTAACAACTTCTTCAACGGGAGTTTCTTCCTGTGTTTCAGTTACTTCTTTCTCAACAGCAGGAACATAATTTTCGTCCATAAGTTGGAGGAATTTTTCTTTATCGATTTTCTCATCCTTGATGAGTGTTTCTGCAATTAAAACGAGCTTATCATTGTGCTCCTTAAGAAGGTCGGTACAACGAGCCTCACACTCGGTAACGATGCGTTTAATCTCATTATCAATCTGCTCTGCATAGGAGTCAGAAAAATTCTTTGATTTTGAGGTCTCCATACCAAGGAATACCTCATCGTGGTCTTTACCGTAAACAATAGGTCCGAGTATTTCACTCATACCGTAGCGTGTAACCATTGAACGAGCCATATCTGAAGCTCTTGAAATATCCGAAGAAGGTCCTGTGGAAATATCGTTACCGATAATCATTTCCGCAACACGACCACCCATTAATGATACTATTCTGTCGAGCATTTCAGATTTACTCATATACGAGGAGTCTTCATCAGGTCTGTAAAGAGTATAGCCACCCGCCATACCGCGAGGAATAATTGAAATTTCATAAACGGGGTCACTGTGTTCAAGATAATACGCAACAACCGCATGACCTGCCTCGTGATATGCAGTCATTCTCTTTTCTTTATCAGTATATTTATGAGATTTCTTTTCTGTACCTACCTCAACCTTTACAATAGCCTCGTCAATTTCGGTCATTGTAACTGCTTTTTTATTGCGTTTAGCCGCAAGCAAAGCCGCCTCATTAAGAAGATTTTCAAGGTCCGCACCAACGAAACCAACTGTACCGTGAGCAACCGTTTTAAGGTCAACGTCCGGTGCAAGGGGTTTATTTTTAGCATGAACTTTTAATATTTCTTCCCTGCCCTTAAGATCGGGTCTGCCTACAGTTACCTGACGGTCAAAACGACCGGGACGAAGTAAAGCAGGGTCAAGGATATCAGGACGGTTGGTTGCGGCAATAATAATGATACCCTCATTATTACCAAAGCCATCCATTTCTACAAGCAATTGGTTAAGTGTCTGCTCACGTTCATCGTGACCGCCACCCATACCTGCACCACGGTGACGACCAACTGCATCAATTTCATCAATGAAAATAATGGCAGGTGAGCTTTTTTTAGCCTGGTCGAAGAGGTCACGCACACGGGAAGCACCAACACCAACATACATCTCAACAAAGTCAGAACCTGAAATTGAGAAGAACGGTACATCCGCCTCACCTGCTACGGCTCTGGCAAGTAAAGTTTTACCTGTACCGGGAGGGCCAACAAGAAGTACACCTTTGGGAATACGTGCGCCAAGTTCAGTAAATTTACGCGGGTCTTTAAGAAATTCAACAATTTCCTGAAGCTCATCTTTCTCTTCATCAGCACCTGCGACCTCTTTAAAGGTGGTTTTGCGTTTTTCATCCTTACCGAATTTAACACGAGCCTTTCCGAAGCTCATCGCTCTGTTATTTTCAGAGGTAATGGTGTTATTCATTCGCTTCATAAAGATGTAGCCACCAACAACAAGGAAAACAACTGCAAGAATTATAGGTATAAGTTGAAGCCAGAATGAATACGAAGCTCCCGAAACGTAATTGAACTTAATGGGTGTCTTGGGGTTCGCACGATTAAATGCAACAACATCATCGTGAACATCCTCAAGAAACAGATTAACATTTGGTACGGTATACTTCTTGGAAGTTCCGTCATCCAATTTGAATTTAAGAGCTCCTGTACCGATATTAAGCTCATATTCGGTAACTTTACCGCTATCAAAATACTCAACAACACGGTAATACTCCAGCTTTGTACTTTTAGCGTTACCGCCTGAGTATAGCCCTATAAAAATCACAAGAACAAGTGGTATAAGTACATAGGGTAAAAATGATTTGATTTTTTCGCTGTGTTTTATGACAGCTCACCTCACTATTTAAATTATTCGGAATAAACAGACCTTTTCAAAGCACCGATATACGGTAAATTTCTGTAATATTCATTAAAATCAAGACCATAGCCAACAATGAATTCATTCGGTACACGTGAACCGATATAATCGGCATATAAATCAACATCACGCCTCTCGGGTTTATCAAAAAGAGTACAGATTTTAATACTTTTGGGATTGCGTGCAAGAAGAATTTCACGGATATAGCTTAAGGTTCTGCCACTGTCGAGAATATCTTCAACAATAAGCAAATCCTTCCCCTCAATTGATGAATCAAGGTCTTTTATAATTTTTACAACACCGCTTGATTTAGTTCCTGAACCATAACTGGAAACTGCCATAAAGTCTATATTGCAAGGAATTTTAACTTCACGCATAAGGTCAGCCATAAAAATAACAGAGCCCTTAAGAACACTAACAAGAAGCAAATCTTTATCCTTGTAATCTAAAGTAATTCTTGCACCTAAATCCTTGACGATTTTTGAAAGTTCTTCTTCGGAAATTAAAATACGGTCAATATCCTGACTCATATCATTACTAATCATTATTTTCTCCCCTAACAAAAATAATATTACTTGAATCACTGTCAATGTGACATCGGGCATCAACACCAACGGAATAAACCCATAAAACACCTATGTCATCACATAAAACAGGAATAAAATCGCGTTTTTCAACAGGTATATTCATTTCGCAGAATAATTTTTTTAAGGTTTTAGTAACTTTACGGTCAAAAAGGGATATTTTGTCCCCTTCAACACGTGTACGAAGGAAAACATTTCCTACAATTTTATCACAATCTATTAAATTATCCAATACCTTTTTATTAATTTTTTTTGAACTTTGAGAAATATGGTCAAAATCAACTGAATATTTGCCGAATTGAATTTTTGATGGAATTTCATCAACGGTAATACAATCGGGTTTAATAGCATCTCCATCTTTAAAAAAGCGAAAATTACCTTTAATAACCTCGGCAAAAATATTACCGTAAACCTGAATTCTGCCGGATTTTGTCAGCAAAGCCAAAAGCTCATCAAGCTTTTTACGCCCAAGAGTTTTATCAGACCAAGCCGAAAACAAACAAACTAACACCTCACGGATAACAACATCGCTATATTCAAGCAAAGCGCTGACTTTATAGGTAGCATCACCATTATGTGCATAATTAATAACAGCGTTTGCTTCATTTGCTATATGGGCGGAAGTTTCACGGGCATTATGACTGAAATATGTGAAATTTGAAATCGCCTCAGAATTAATTTCTTCTAATATCGGCAAAACTTTATGGCGAATTTTATTTCTTGTGTAATCATCACACAAATTTGTACTGTCAGTAACGAATTGCAGATTATTCTCGAAGCAATAGCCTTCAATTTCCTTACGGGTACAATATATCAAGGGTCTTATTATAATTCCCCTTACAGGCGGAATTCCGCCACCACCCTTAATAGTCGAGCCTCTTGCGATGTTAAACAACACAGTTTCGGCATTATCGTTAGCATTATGCGCCGTAGCAATTTTAACATCACTATCCGCAAGTCCGTAAAAAAAATGGTATCTTTCATTTCTTCCGCAAACTTCAACACTTTCCCCGCTTTCTTCAGAAAGCTTTATGCAATCAATATTACGAAGTTTAAAATCAACACCAAGTTTTTCACAAAAATCACGGGCAAAATCCGAATCTCTTAAAGCCTCATCGCCGCGTATACCGTGGTTTACATGTGCACCGATTAAATCAAAACGATATTCATTTTTAACAGAATTCAGAATATGTAATAAACATACTGAATCAGCACCACCTGAAAAACCAACAACAATTTTTTTGGTATCACAGAGCATTGAATAATCTTCAATAGCCTTTAAAACCTTATTTTTTACAACTGAAGTAAAATTATTCATCTCTGTACTCCAATGTTGAGAACAATGTATACTGAGCATCCCAGTGAAGCTTAACCCTCTCGGTTGCACCGTGTCTGTTTTTAGCAATATCAACGTCCGCCTGTGTCATATCAATTTCATCCGCATTCTGAGCACTGTTTTTGTAGTAACCCTCGCGGTATAACATCATAACAATATCCGCGTCCTGCTCAATTGAACCTGAATCACGAAGGTCGGAAAGCATAGGCCTGTTAGAAGATTTACCATTCTTTTCAGGTCCGCGGGAAAGCTGAGCACAAACAACAACAGGAATTTTCAAATCCTTAGCAAGCATCTTCAGGCTTCGTGTAATTTCAGTGACTTCCTGAACTCGGTTTTCTTTCTTCTTTGCAGATTCCATAAGACCGAGATAGTCGATGATGATACAGTCAACATCCTTGGCACGTTTTATTTTAGATTTGATTTCGGGTACTGTAATAGAAGCCGTATCATCAAAGTAAAGATTACATCTTGTTAATCTGTCGGTAGCTTCCGCAAGACGTACCCACTCTTCGGATGAAATATCACCTGAACGCAATTTATTGGACTCTACCCTCGCCTCAGTCGAAAGCACACGAGCCGCCAACTGTTCGTTAGACATTTCCAAGGAAAAGAAAATAACTTTTTTACCCGTCATTGAAACGTTACGAGCAATATTAAGAGCGAAGCTCGTTTTACCCATAGCAGGACGGGCACCGATCAAAATAAGGTCAGAACGGTTAAGACCCGAGGTTATTTCATCAATCTTGGAAAATCCCATAGGAATACCCTTAAATTCCTCAGCATTTTCAGAAGTTATATTAACAAGATTGGGATATACCTCGGCGGAAATGACATCACTTAATCTCTGTAGTGCTCCTGTAGTTTTACCTTTTCTGATATCATAAATCTTTTGCTCGGCGGCATCAAGAATCTTATCTGCTTCGGCACCGCCGTCAATTGCAGAATCAATAGTTTCTTTTGATATTGTAATAAGAGAACGAAGAAAATACTTTTCCTTAACGATTTTACAGTAGTTTTCAACGTTAGCAGCAGATGGAACAATCTGGGCGAGTTGAAAAAGATAATTCTTGCCGTTTTCCATATCAAAGGAACTGTCGGAGCTGAGTTTGTCAAGAATGGTAAGAGCATCAATTCTTGAACCGAGTGTATCAAGAATTACGATTGCCTCCATAATGGATTTGTGTTGGGGCAAGTAAAAATAATCGGGCTTTATATTTGAAAGAACCACGCTTACACACTCGGGATTAATTAACACAGAACCGATAACTGCCTGCTCCGTTTCAAGGCTGTAGGGCAGATTAATATTATCAAATGTCTGAAGACTATTGTCAGCCATAATCATATTCCTTTCAGAATAATTTATTCTTCTGTAACCTGTACTTTGAAATCGGCAGTAACCTGAGGATGAAGTCTAACCTGAGCATTATAGGTGCCGAAAGCTTTTATATCATCAACAGAAATTTTGCGTTTATCAACTTTAACAGAGAATTTAGTTGTAACTATGTTTGCAATTTCTTTGGCGGTTACGGAACCGAAAAGTTTGCCGTTAGCACCGCCCTTTGCTTTAATAACAACGTTTTGTCCGCTGATTTTTGAAGCAAAATTCTTAGCTGCCTTTAATTCTTCATCTGCTTTGAATTTCTCAGAAGATTCTTTGTTTTTAAGCTCAGACATAAGCTGAGCATTCATTTCCGCAGCAAGACCTCTGGGGAAAAGGAAATTACGAGCGTAACCTTCCGAAACACTTACTTTTTCGCCTTTTTTACCAAGACCTTTTACGTCACTTTTTAATAAAACTTCCATTATTGTTACCTCCGATAGAAAGTTATTTGTTTGATTTATATTGCTCAATAGCATTTAAGAGCATTATTTTTGCATTTTCAAGATTTGTACTCTTAACCTGTGCCGCCGCCATCGTATTATGACCGCCGCCACCAAGAATTTCCATAATAAGTTGCACATTTTCTTCACCTAAGGAACGAGCAGAAATCTGAACTTTACCAACACTGAGTTTTGAAAGAACAAATGATGCCCTTACGCCGTCAATGGACAACATATCATCCGCCGCAGAGGAAGTAATAATCCGTAAATTTTTACTGTCTGCTGAAGTAGTACTAATCATAAAACCATCGTGAATTTCACCGTTTGATACTATCTGATTCTTTAACTCCGACATTTCGGAATCAATTGAGAACAGTTTCTTCACGGCAACCGTATCCGCATCATTATCACGAAGGAAACCCGCCGCCTCAAATGTACGTTGGGATGTTCTGAGTACATAATCCTTAGTATCAAGAACTATACCCGACAACAAGCCCGTTGAAACAACGGAAGGTATACTATCGAGAATAGTTGAGTATTGAATTAACTCAGTTACCATTTCGCAGGATGAAGATGATGACGGAGATGTATAGATAATCCCGGCATCATCAATATAATCCTCCGAGCGTCTATGGTGGTCTATTACTATAACAGCACCTGCAAGTACGTATAAATCAGGCTCGTCAAGTAAAGCTTGTCTGTGAGTATCAACCACAATAACAAGTGTATCATCGTCACAAGAGTCAAGGGCTTTATTTACGGAAATAAAATGCTTATAACCGTTGTTATTTGCTAAAGTCACAAGGGGTGAAGCCAAAGTTGTCTTATTATCTATGACAACCTGAGCATTAACTCCGTTTGCCTCGCAGAAAAACTGCATACCCATTGCGGCACCTACGGCATCATAATCCGAATATTTATGACCCATAATATAAACTTTATCGTATTGCTTGATAAGAGTTGAGATATTTGCCGCTGTTCTTCGTGGTGAAACTCTGGAACTATCATTAGCTCTGTTTGAAACACCGCCAAAATAAATGTAACCTTCATCAGTATGTACCGCCGCTTGGTCACCGCCCCTGCCCAAGGACATATCAAGGGCTTTACGGGCTTTTGTCTCACATTCTGAAAAAGATGTACCACTGCCTACGCCAATGGAAAGAGTAGCATTCACAGGGGTGTCGGCATAGGTGTAGTTACGAACTTTATTAAGAACGGAAAATTTGTTTTCACACAAATTATCAAGATTACGTTTTTCACCAATTACGAGAAAATTACCATTGGCAATCTTCTTAAAAATAACGCTTTCGGTTTTAAGCCATTGCTCAATAAGACTTTCAATACCGCCAGAAACCATAGCAAATTTACTGTCAGTAAGGCTTCGGGAAAGCTCCTCAATATTATCCACAAGCATCAACATAACAAAGGGTCTTGAGAAATAATATTCCTGAGAAATATTCTTAAGGTAAGTATCATCGAACAAATAAACACACATAAGGTTATTTTCAACAACTGAAAATGCCGTGAACTTTTTATCTGAAAAATGTGCATCAGATACTTTTTCTTCGGCAATTTTCGAAAACGAAAAATCCTCGAAAAAGTCGTTCATTGTAAGACTTTTGATTTCATAACCTTCAATAATATCATCGCAAAACTGTTTATTGTACCAGATAATATTGCCTGATTTATCACAAACAACGGCAGCAAGCGGAAAATTCGAATTATTACCCTTAATATCGGGAAATAAAGTTTCCGAAAGATGTTTTACATATTTCTTGGTATTTTTAAACGCAAAAATTGTATATACCAGTTGAGTAATAAGCACAACTATAAAAACAATACCAAAGCCAATAGCAATCTTATAATCAAAGTAACTGCTTATTAAAGTGCTTATCAAAAGCAAAGCAACGGTTATAAAACCAATGGGATTTTGTCTGAAAATAGCTTTAAACTTCATTTTTTACCCCCTATCGGGATTTTAATATAAGAATAATCAAACTCTCATAAGAACAGGTAAAATCATAGGACTTCTTTTTGTTCTTTCATACATAAGTCTTGAAATTTCATCTTTTAGCTTAGTATTCATAGCGTTAAGGTCATAACTGTAAGGCGGGAAACTGTCAATAACATGCATTGAGAGTGCAATCGCCTCTTTCATAAGAAGCTCCGCCTCTTTAACGTAAACAAAACCTTTGGAAAGCACCTCAGGACCCGAAAGAAGTTCTCCTGAAGCACCGTCAATGGTAGCGGCAATTATAATTATACCGTCCTGACCTAAGTGTAGTCTCTCCTTCATAACGCGAGTACCTACGTCACCAACACCATAACCGTCAACATAAATTTTGCCGTTAGCAACAGTTCCCGAAACACTCATTGAGCGTTCACTCAAAGAAACCTCGTAACCATTATCGGCAATAAGAATATTATGCGGGTCAATACCTACACTCTCGGCAATTCGCGCGTGATAACGAAGATGCTTTTGCTCACCGTGAACAGGTATAAAATAGCGGGGTTTAACAAGGGACAACATAATTTTAAGTTCTTCCTGACAAGCGTGACCCGAAACGTGAACATCATACATCTTTTCGTAAATCACCCTTGCACCAAGACGCATCAAATCATTTATAACGCGGTAAACGGTCTTTTCGTTACCCGGAATGGGTCTTGCAGAAATTATAACGCAGTCATTATAGCCTATATTTACTTTACGATGGTTACCCGAAGCCATTCTTGACAAAGCAGACATAGGTTCGCCCTGACTACCCGTTGTAATAATAACAAGTTGTTCATCAGTATACTTTTTAACCTCATCAATGCCGATAAGAGTACCGTCAGGAATATTAACATAACCTAATTCAGAAGCGGTAGCAACAACATTTTCAAGGCTTCTGCCCGAAAGTGCAACCTTACGACCCGTATGGGCGGCAATATCAATAATCTGTTGCACACGGTGGATATTTGATGCAAAAGTAGCGATAATAATTCGTCTGTCCCCTGCTTGGGTAAACAAGTTACGGAAGGTTTCGCCAACCTTACTTTCGCTTTGGGTATAACCCGGTTGCTCCGCATTAGTGGAGTCGGAAAGTAAACACAAAACCCCTTCGTTACCGAGCTCAGCGAATCTTGATAAATCAATAATACCGCCGTCGATTGGACTTGTATCAATTTTAAAGTCACCAGTCTGTACAACAATACCCGCATCACATTTAATAGCAAGAGCAACTGCATCGGGAATTGAATGGTTTACTTTTATAAACTCAACCCTGAAATCACCGAGGGTAATTTCATCACCGGCTTTAACGATGTTAATTTTCACCTCGTGTTCAAGTTTGTGCTCGGAAAGTTTACCCATTATAAGTCCCGCAGTGAGGAGAGTTGCATAAACGGGAATATTAATCTTTTTAAGAAGATAACAAAGAGCACCGATATGGTCTTCGTGACCGTGGGTAATTAAAACGCCCTTAACCTTGTCTGCATTGCGCTCAACAAAGGTAAAATCAGGGATTACGAAGTCAACACCCAACTGGTCGGACTCAGGGAAGGAAAGACCGCAGTCAACAATAAGCATAGACTTGCCGTATTCGTAACAAGTCATATTCTTACCAACCTCGTTAATACCACCGAGGAATGAAATCTTAACGGGAGCATTACTTACAGGTGGAGTAACCTTTGAATATAAACCGCCCTGTTTTTTGGTTGTATCTGTTTTCTTTCTGGACTGTTTATTCTGAGTTTTAGAAGTCTTTTTATTTTCAACAGTCTTCTTTTCAACAGGAAGATTTTGTTTATTGGATTTACCCTTTTTAGAAGTTTCTTTTTTCTTGGTATTTGTTTTAGTCATTTTTTTCTTACCTTGTGGCACAGAATTTTTATTCTTAGTTTCTTTAGCCATAATTATCACCTAAATAATCTATTAAAATTAATACTCGAGATATATGTAACGCCGACTTAATAAGACGGCACAATACGCTATTTTACTATTTAAATATAATACTATTAATTGATAATATTGTCAATAGTTATAAAGACCGCGTTCAGATATAAAACGGGTCAGATTCTCTACAATCTCAGTTGCCGTCTCCATTGAATGAGCCTTTACTTTTATTGAAATACCGCCTTTTTGATTTTCGTTGATTTTCACACTGTTTGAGCCATCGTTAAAATATATTTCGTCTTTCCTGAAATCAACTTTATTCTCTTGAGATAAATCCGCTGCGAGAATTTTTAAACGACAAGAGTTTTCAATGTTTTTTTCTGCCACATAAAATTTCGGCAAACCTTCAACAACCTCTTTTAAAGAGAGTTTTTCTTCGACTAATATTTTGATGATATAAAAACTCAACAAAACACTGTCAAATTTATAAATACCATTAAAGTTTTCTAATCCCGTTTTACGTTGAAAAAATGAAACTATTTCGAGTAATTTGGAATAAGGATAAACAATTCCGTCGCTTTGAGCCGAAACCTTCGTCCCCCACGGATTAATATTAAATACTACTCGGTTTTTACCTGTTTTAAAACCGATTTTTGAGATTGCCAGTTCAGCTACGCTCAGAATCCGTTTATTATCACAATAAAACACGGGCATAAAATTAATTGATTCATCAAACAAATTGGTAAGATTTTGAATATACATCCTCTGCAT
>JAZNVE010000165.1:0-3523 GCA_045592665.1 Acutalibacteraceae bacterium | reverse complement strand
GAGCTTTTCAGTGAAGAACCCGCTGCTTACGAGGCACCTGCTTACGAGGCACCTGCTTATGAAGCCCCTGCCTATGAAGCTCCTGCCTATGAAGCTCCTGCCTACGATACAGCACCCGCTTATGAAGCTGCAGAGCCCTACTCCTACTCAGGTGTTCAAGCACCCGCACAGGATCCCGGTGCAGGACTTGGTAAAGCATCTAAGATTTTAGGTATAATCGGCTTGGTTCTTATGTGTGGATATGCCGGCGCACCCCTTTCCATTACAGCACTTATTCTCGGCTGTATCGGTTTAAAGAAATCAAAAGATGCCGGTTTTGAAAACAAATCCGCTAAAACAGGTCGTACGCTTGGTATTATCGGTGTAATTTTCATTCCCATCGTCATTATTATAGGTGTTGTTCTTGGTGTGATCGGTGGCTTAGCCGAATCTTCTATGTACTACTATTAATTAACTCGTAAAACTCTGCAAAGCACAATTTGCGGAGTTTTATTTTTTACCGTACTCTCGAAAAATATTGATTTTAATATATACAAGGATTATAATAAGTGTGAAAACAACTAAATGCTCATTAAACAAGGGGGTTTTAGTATGCTATGTACCGTATGCGGAGCTTTAAATGATGATAGTTTACAGATTTGCAGTAAATGCGGAAATAATATGACATTCCACACACAGGAGCATTACGAGTATCACGAGGTATATAACCAACAGCCGGATTACCAAAGCCAAAACTATCGTTCCGTTTATCAGCAACCTAACTATCAACAAGGGTATTACCAACAAAGTCAGTATTATACTCAACCACCAAGGAATGACCCCGGTAAAATCCTTGGTATTGTAGGTTTTTGTTTATCCATGGCTTGCTTTGTTATGTCATATACTGTTGCAATGCCCATTGCAGGTTTAATTTTATCTGCTATCGGCTTAAAAAAATCCAAAGAGTCCGGTTTCAACAACGGTTTTGCAAAAGCCGGTTTGATTTTAGGAATAATATTCACGGCAATAACACTTATTCTGTTTACAGTTTTCTTTGCCCTATACTTCATATTAATTTTTTCAGGAATAGGTTCATCTTATCTATAAAGCAACACACTCTGCGAATTTTCGCGGAGTGTGTTTATATTTTTTAATAATCATAAATTTTTATTGATTTTTATAATAATGAAAATTATAATAGAAATAACACGATGAATAGAGGCGATTACTTTGAATATATGGCACGATATTAATCCCGAAAGGATTTCACGCTCTTCATACGCAGCGGTTATTGAAATAAGTAAGGGCAGTAAAATGAAATACGAATTGGACAAGGAAACCGGTCTTTTAAGGCTTGACCGAGTTCTTTATACCTCCACACACTACCCTGCCAACTACGGTTTTATTCCAAGAACATATGCTAAAGACAATGACCCTCTTGATGTTCTTGTTTTATGTTCACAACAAATTGTACCTATGGCTATTGTTGAATGCTACCCTATAGGTGTTATTACTATGCTGGACAATGGTGCAGCAGATGATAAAATTATATCCATCCCATTTAATGACCCCACATATAGTACTTATAAGGATATCAGTCAACTTCCGCCCCACGTTTTTGACGAAATGAAGCACTTTTTCTCAGTATATAAAACTCTTGAAAGCAAAGATACCGCCATTGATGAGGTTAAAGGTGTCCTTGATGCAGTAGCGATTATCGAAGATGCAATACAAGCTTATGACGATATGTTCGTAAAACAAAAAAATGTTTAAAATCTTTAAAAAATAACTTGCATTTATAATGGAATAGTGGTATTATATGTGAATGTATGAACATAAAAAGGAGGTGCCATTATGCCCAACATTAAATCTGCTAAGAAGAGAGTTCTCGTTAACGCTACAAAGGCTGCTAACAACAAGTCTACTAACTCCGCTCTCAAAACTGCTATCAAGAAAGCTAACGCTGCTATTGATTCAGGTGATGCTAACAAAGCTGAAGCTGTTAAAGTTGCTGTTAAGAAGCTTGACCAGGCTGCTGCTAAAGGTCTTCTTCACAAGAACAACGCAGCTCACAAAAAGTCACAGCTTGTTAATAAACTTAACAAGTCCAACTAATTGACTTAAAGAAAAAACCCCGCAACTAAGTTGCGGGGCTTTCTTTTTTATAAATGCAAAATTATCGGGACAAACGCCATATTGAGGACCTCCCACCACCTGACGGTGGTCCCCCCTCCTCCTAAAGCAGGAGGGCAAGGCTTCGCAAAATGCAATATATGCCCAGATACCTCTTTATAAATAATTTGTAGTTGGGATGCAGATTGCGAAATTGTGAAGCGACGGTGTATGAAGATACTCCGAGCGGAACAAAACGCGATATGCGCCCAAATACGAATTATTTACATTGATAGAAGCCGACTTTTTTCATTACCTTATCCAAAGTACGTTGTGAAATACGGGTTGCAAGCTCTGCACCCTTTTTCATACATTCTTCAAGGTATTTTTTATCTGCGATGATTTCTTTATAACGAGCCTGAATGGGTGCAAGCTCGTTAACTACCGCCTCACCTACTGCGGTTTTGAATTCACCGTAGCCTTTGCCCTCAAACTCTTTTTCGATTTCGTCAAAAGTTTTACCTGTACAGCAAGAGTAAATTGTCATAAGGTTATTTATACCATCTTTACCCTCGGCGTATTTCACACAAGCCTCGCTGTCAGTAACGGCACTCTTGATTTTTTTCATAATCACATTTGGTTCATCGAGCATTGAGATATATGATTTCGGGTTATCATCGGACTTGCTCATTTTGTGAGTGGGGTCCTGAAGTGATGTAATCTTTGCACCTGCTTTGCCGATAAAGGGCTCGGGCATCTTAAGAACATTACCGTAAATCATATTGAAACGGTCAACTATATTTCTTGCAAGCTCAAGGTGTTGCTTCTGATCTGCACCAATGGGTACGAAATCCGCACCGTAAACGAGGATATCCGCCGCCATAAGAACAGGATAATCAAAAAGTCCTACGGAGATATTACCGCCTAATTTCTGGCTTTTTTCTTTAAACTGGGTCATTCTTGCGGCTTCACCAAACTGAGTATAGCAGTTTAGAATCCAACCTAACTGAGCATGGGTTGGCACGTGACTCTGCACAAAAACGATATTCTTTTCAGGGTCGATACCAATTGCCAATAAAAGAGCATAAAGCTCCATAGTATTCTTTTTAAGTTGTGCGGGATTCTCACGGAAGGTAGGAACTGTAATTGAGTGTAAATCCGCAACACCGTAAAGACAATCGTAATCGTCACACATATTCTTCCAATTTTTAAGTGCACCAAGGTAGTTACCCAAGGTAGGTGTACCCGTGGGTTGAATGCAGCTTAAAACTATTTTCTTTCTTTCGGGGGTTGTGTTTTCCATTGTAACTATCTCCTATTTTTTAGAAAAGACCGGTAATTTTGCCGTTTTCGTCAACGTCTATACGTTCTGCAGCAGGGCTCTTGGGAAGACCGGGCATTGTCATAATATCACCGGTAAGAACAACTATGA
>JAZNVE010000164.1:0-9961 GCA_045592665.1 Acutalibacteraceae bacterium | reverse complement strand
TCCGCTTTGCCGTCCTTTGTACCCTGGGACATAACCTTTTTCATAAGGAGTAAAAGTCTTACCATTGCGATTTTACCCTTGAAGGATGCCATTATGTCACCGATGGAGTCGTTAATTGAGTAGTAGCCCACGGGAGTGTTGATTTCAAACCAGTTGATAACCTGATTTTCCTCTTTCATAATATAGTCTTCGTTGGGCGTATCAACTTTTTTAATTGTAGCGGTGTCGGTTAAGTCACCTGCTTTGGCTTCGAGAGTAGTTTCACCCTCGTTTTTAACCTCGAAATAGAAGAAGGGATATTTACCCTTGGTCTGTTTACCGACGCTCACACCATTTGCGAAAAGCTCAACTTCGTCACAGTTTGAGTAAACGGTTACCTTAGTAACATCCTCAACACGGTCAATATAACGTTTTGAGCAGATGTGAAGGACTTTTTCGTCTGAGAGCCATGCTTTGTATGCGTAGAAGGCATCCTTTTTATACTGACGGTCGAATGTTACAAGACCCTTGTGGTTCATACCGTTTTCGCCACCCTCGGCACGGGCATCGGCAGCAAAGTCAAACATATTCCATACGTGAGTTGCCCAGATGTAGGGTCGGTCGGCAATTTGTTTAATAAGTTCTTCGTGGTAATATGCCTGATATTCCTCGGTGTAGTCGCCCTGAGTGGGTTCGGAGGTGTGCCAGTTAAGAGCCTCGCAACCGTATTCACTTAAACCGATGGGTTTATTGGGATATTTCTTGTGGAAATCATCGAACCATTTACCGTTCATATCGGTTGTACCGCCATACCAACCGAAGTAATGGTTGTATGAAAGTACGTCACTTATATGCACATATTCGTTATCCGGTGAGCACATTGTAACTGTGGCAATGGTTGTAAGTCTTGTGCTATCCATTTTATGAACAAGGTCATTAAGGTCCTTGTGGTTCTTTATAAGGTGGGGGTCATCCGCACCTGCAATGGTGATTTCGTTTGAAAGTCCCCAGAAACAGATGGATGCGTGGTTGTAGTTCTGTGCTACAAGCTCGGTCATCTGGCTGATGGTGTTATCGTAACCATCGTGCATATGACGTGAAATATAGGGAATCTCCGCCCAGATTACAAGACCTGATTCGTCGCAAAGGTCGTAGAATTCCTGTGCGTGCTGATAGTGAGCAAGACGGATAGTATTAGCACCAACCTCAAGGATTAAATCAATATCCCTCTTGTGGTCCTCGTAAGAGAGGGCGTTACCTTTATTGGGATAGTCCTGATGACGGGAAACACCGCGTAAGGGGTATTCTTTACCATTGAGAATGAAGCCTTTTTCGGGGTCAACACTGAATGTACGGCAACCGAAACGGGTGCTTACAGTATCAATGACTTCGCCGTCTTTAAGAAGATTTGCCTGGGCGGTGTAAAGGAAGGGGTCTTTTCTGCCGTTCCAAAGGTGAACATTGTTAATTTCAAGAGTTGCTTTGGTATTACTTGCATCTGCAGATGTCTCCACAATTGTTTGACCGTCCGCAGAAATTTTGTACTGAACACTTAAACCGTCAGGGTTTGTAATATAGGTTTCAATTGTTACATCAGCGTTATCACCGTTTACAACGGGTGTAACCGTAATACCGGGAGCACCGAAATAATCCAAATCAAAATGTGCCTTGGGTACGCAGATTAACTTAACGCTTCTGTAAATACCGCCGTAAAAAGTGAAGTCTGCAACCTGAGGGTAAACAGTTTCGTTAGGAGAGTTGTCTGCGGAAACTGTAAGGATATTTGTTTCTTTAATATCATCTGCGGGAATCTGCACTCTGAAACGGGAATAACCGCCGTGATGCACCGCGAGGGATTTTTCATTCCAGAAAACCTCGGCGGAGGAGTTAACACCATCAAATTCAATATAGTTTACTTCACCCGTAAGGTCAGTTGCTTTGATTTCCTTACAATAAAATGCCTTTAATCTCTTGTAATCGTTACCGCCGTCCTGACCGTCAACACCATTCCAGGTGTGTGGAAGGCTGAGGGCTTCCCAATCGGTGGGGAGTGAGGAAGGAACTTTGGTTGCGGTATCGGAAAAATACCAACCATTATTGATGATTTTAATTTCTCTCATAAATTGTCACCTCAAAGTTTTTTTCTGAAATGTCGTTTGTGTACGGAGGGTGTCAACAAACATATAATGGGGAATATTTCAAGTCTTCCGAGAAGCATATCGATTATAAATACTGTTTCGGATAATGAATTATAGCTGCTGTAATTGCCTGTGGGACCAACCTTACCAAGACCCGGTCCTATATTGTTAAATGTAGCAACGATACTCGAAAAATCCGTAACGAGGTCGTTTTTATCAGCAGATACTATCAGAAGTGAAACTGCAAAAATAATTACGTAAACTATGAAAAATCCGATTGTACCCTGGAAGGTTTCGTTTGTTACCCGTTGACCGTCAAAGGTTATGGTTTTTACGCTTCGGGGATGGGTTAGGGAACGAATAGTTTTTTTTGCGTATTTTAACAGAAGTATAACACGCGAAACCTTGAAGCCACCGCCGGTGCTTCCTGCACAGGCACCGATACACATAACCATTAAAAGAATTGTTCGGCTCATCTCAGGCCATTTATCAAAATCTGCGGTAGAAAAACCGGTTGTTGTCATTACGGAGCTGACCTGGAACGCTGCGTGATGAAAAGCCTCGAATATATTATCAAAATAATTGCGGATGTTAATTGTAATTGTGATAATTGCAGTAGCCATAATACCAAGATAGCACCATAGCTCCGAGCTTTTAAGAGCACTTTTGAATTTTCTGAAAATCAAAAGGAAATAAATGTTGAAGTTTATGCCGAAAAGAGTCATAAACACGGTAATAACTATCTGACAGAATTTACTGTAGCTTGCAATGCTGCTGTTCAAAACACCAAAACCGCCTGTACCTGCTGTACCGAAGGCAATGGTAATACTGTCAAAAAGGGGCATACCGCCAATAAGGAGTAATACAATTTCCGTTACGGTCATAGCAAGGTAAATGCCGTAAAGAATACGGGCGGTTTTATTTGAACGTGGTACTAATTTGCTGACGCTGGGGCCGGGACTCTCTGCACGCATCAGGTGTAAATCGCCACCTCCACCGGCAAGAGGAAGCACCGCCATAACAAATACGAGTACACCCATACCACCAATCCAATGGGTGAAGCTACGCCAGAAAAGCATCGACTTAGACAATGCTTCAACATCATTAAGAATACTTGCACCTGTGGTTGTGAACCCTGAAACAGTTTCGAAAAGTGCATCCAGATAGTTGGGGATTTCACCGCTTATAAAAAAGGGTAGAGCACCAAAAAGGCTTAAGAATATCCAACCTAAGGAAACGATAACAAGACCGTCTCTTGCGAAAATTGTTTTGTCCTTAGGTTTAAAGCGTGCAAGAATGAGACCTGCAACAATAAGTATACCGATAGTTACAAGAAAACTTGCGATAACCGGTTCGCTGTAAATTAAACACACACAAAGAGGTAATAAAAGCAAACCCGCTTCACAAAGTAACAATAAGCCTAATACATAAGCTATCATTCGTTTATTCATAATCTTCTTTACCTCTGTTAACGCTCAAGAATATCATCAAGGGAAAGTAATCGCTCGGTTGAAGTGACTACAACTACCGAGTCACCGGGTAAAAGTATATCTGAGCCTCGGGGAATGATAACTTCATTATCCCTTGTGATTGAGCCGAGAAGAATGTTGGGGCGCAAATTAAGCTCTTGCAAGGTTTTGTTAGCGGCTTCGCTTTTTTGGCTTACGGTGAATTCAACCGCCTCAACCTTATTGTTGATGATTCGGGTGATTTTTTGCACTTCACTTTCACCATTACGCGAAGTTTTTGCTCGAACGTGCCTTAAAATAATACTTGCTGTAGTGAATTTAGGATAAACAACACTGTCAATATCAAGGGTTTTAATAACCTCTCTGAAAAGAGTGTGATTTACTTTTGTGATTGTTTTTATATCGTGGTTAACGCTTTTTGCAAAAAGAGAAAGAACGATATTTTCTTCGTCTATACCTGTAAGGCAACAGAATGCATCAGCGGTTTTAAGACCCTCTTCAAGAAGTAAGGAACGGTTTGTACCATCTCCGTGCACAACATTTATGTGAGGTAGTTTGTAGCTGAGGTCGAGAGCTGTGTCAAGGTCTTTTTCAACAATGGTAGCGCTTACATTAAGGTGCCTGAGACTCTTTGCAAGGTAAACGGCGATTTTGCCACCGCCGATTATCATAATATCCTTTACGTTTGGAGTACGGAAGCCGATTTGTTTGAAAAAGTCGGGTGCGGTTTTTTCGGGCGTGAGAACCGCAACGGTATCGTGCTCTTTTATAACAAAGTCACCTGTGGGAATGAATACATCATCGCCACGCTCTACTGCACATATAAGAGCTTTTGTTTTGACCCTGGCGAAAGCATCTTTAACTGATTTATCGCAGATATTACAATTGCGGTTCACATTGAAGCTCAAAAGGTCAACTTTGCCGTGACCGAAGATATCCACATTACGCGCAGTAGGGAATTTTAAAATTCTTTGAATTTCTGCGGCAGCTTCCTTTTCAGGATTAACAGCAAAGGTAAGACCCAGACTGTCTTTAATAAGGCTAAGGTCATTGCTGTATTCGGGATTTCGAACACGGGCAATGGTATTACCCGCCCCTAATTGCTTTGCTAAAAGACAGGAAAGAATATTAAGTTCATCACTACCCGTTAGGGCAATAAGTAAATCACAGTCGCTTATGCCTGCATCCGTAAGGGTTTTTGATGTTGCACCGTTACCTATAACACCGATTACATCAATATCCTGCAAGGTGTCGTTAATAACATCTTCATCTGTGTCTATGATTGTTACATCGTGCATTTCTTGAGAGAGCTGCTCTGCAACGGTGTAGCCAACTTTACCAATACCAACAACGATTATGTTCAAAACACATCCGCCTCCCAAAAAAGTTCATTAGATATTATATATCAAATGATAATGTAAAGCAATATTTTATGAACAAATCAATATTAAAAGAGTTATAAAATTTGTACTATTTAAATTGCAAAATACGACAAAATGTGATAAACTTACTATGTAAAAACGAACCGGGGGTGGGCGTGTGAAAAAAAGAAAAATTTTATATGCGTTACTTGCCTTTGTGGTTGTGTTGATTGCCGGGTTTGTGGGCATTGGTGTTTTTGGTGCAAGAAGCCTCGATTACGAAAGCAATATAACAGTTGACAATAAAATAGACGGCGTTTATATAAATTGGGTGTTACACCCCGAAGCAGACGGATATCATATTTACCGTTGGGATGGCTCGGACAGAGAGATGGTTGCAACTATAACTAAATTGAAGAAAACCTCTTTTACGGATAAAACAGCCCAAAACGGTAAATTGTATCAATACAGTGTTTGCGCTTTTAACGAGGAAAGCGAGATAAGCGAAACTCAACAAATGAGTATAATGCGAATAGAAACACCGGATATTCTTTCGGTCAAAAACGGTGTGGGTGGCATAGACTTATCGTGGAAGAAAATCGACGGTGCAGAAAAATATACAATTTACAGAGAGTGCAAGGGTACAAAAACCCTCATTGCTGAGCTTAATCCGGACCAGCCTTGTGAATACACGGATATAACCGCTGTCAGCGGTGAAAAGTATAAATATGCCGTAATTGCAAGCATCGGAAATTATAAAAGTGCCGTGGAATATGAAAAATCAAATGCCTATGTACCTGCTCCGGAGAAGGTTAAGGCAGTAAATAATAACGGCTCGATATCTGTTTCGTGGGGTAAGGTTCCCGAAGCCGACAGCTATCTTCTTTACAGAAAAACTAACGGCAATAAGTGGACATATTTAGGCTCTTTCGCCAATGATGTTATAGGATATACCGACCGAAATGTCACAAACGGCAACGTTTATACATATACCGTAAAGGCTTTAAGCAAAAATATTTACAGCGGATATGATTCCTTCGGGGTGTCAACCGATTATGTTGATGCTCCGACAATAAAATCCATAGCAAATGTAAACAATGGTGTAAAACTCACCTGGAATCCCATAAGCAAAGCAACCCAATACAGGGTTTACAAAAAAGCTGACGGCGAAACAAAGTGGAGCTTTGTCGGTGAAAGTCGTTCGGCAAGCTTTACGGATGTGAAGGTAGGCGACGGTGTTCAGTACCGATATACCGTAAGGGCAGTAGGACAGCAGGGTGGTTTAAGTACATATCTTGACGGTAAAACAATAATGGTTCTCAAAATGCCCAATGTCAAGCTTTACTGTGGCGGCAAGACCATTACCGTAAAGTGGAGCAGTATGCCCATGGCTACGTCATACAGGGTTTACAAAAAAGCGGATAAGGCTACAAATTGGAGTTATCTTGCCACGGTAAAGGGCGGTAAAATTTATTACGTGGACAAGCAGGTTAAAAACGGAATAAAATACACCTATACCGTTCGTCAGGTTTATTCCGGTATATACGGCAGTTATAATAAAGGGGTTTCAACAAAGTTCTGTCCTGCCCCTAAAGTTACTGCTAAGCTTTCACCTAATGGATTGAAGCTTGATTGGAATAAGGCTGATGTCGGTACCGGTTATTTTATTGACCGAAGGACCGAGAGTAATATGACCTGGACTCAAATAGCTATGGTGGACGGCTTGGGTAAAACTATCTATACGGATACCAAAGCGGAATATGGCTCAATTAACTATTACAGAGTAAGAGTCAACGGCACAAACAGAATTTCTGATACTGTTTCTATTTACGGTATAGACCCGAAAAAACCGGCGGTGGCACTTACATATGATGACGGACCGCATCCTTCGGTTACTCACGATATACTTGACGTTTTGGAAAAATATGATGCAAGAGCCACTTTCTTTGTGGTTGGCTCAAGAGTTTCTGAGTATTCCGATTGCGTTAAACGTGCAAGTGAATTGGGGTGTCAAATAGGTAACCACACCCATAATCATAAAATTCTCACTTCTGCTTCAGATAGTCAGATCGCTTCAGAAATTGCAAAAACAAACAGCGTTGTCAAAAATATTACGGGTAAAGCACCCGAAATCGCACGTGCTCCCGGTGGCTCATTTAACAGCAGAGTGAAAAGTATAGTCGGTATGCCCCTTATTCAATGGTCCGTTGATACACTTGATTGGAAGAACAGAAATGCAAGCTCTGTTATTTCATCGGTTAAAAATAATACCCGTGACGGGTCAATTATATTGATGCACGATCTCTATGGCTCTACGGCAGAAGCAACTAAAACAATAGTACCCTGGCTTGTAAAAGAAGGTTACCAGATTGTTACGGTTACGGAGCTTATGCAATTAAAGGGTATTGATATGAAGGACGGCGCAGTTTACTACTCGGCGAGTTAAAAGAAAAAGCTTCTTGCTATGGCAAGGAGCTTTTTTGAATTAGGAATGAGGAATTGAGAGGCAAAGCCGATTGTAGATTAAGTTGCGGTGATGCGAAAGCCTTATCATCCCTGTTTGCTTTAGCAAATAGGGAGGGGGACCGCACCGCAGGTGTGGTGGTGGGTAGTTCTCTTGCGGTTAGTCTTCAGTAAAAGCAACCTCAATACTGACCCCCAACTCTTTCGCTCTTTCTACACAACTGTAATATATCATTGTTTCGGTATTTTTTAATTCTCTGTTAATATCACTATTATAAAATCGTAACAGTTTATATCCTTTATCTTGCAAATAAGATTCACGACGTTTTTCGTATTCGACATTTTCTTCAAGATAATGTTGTACACCATCTATTTCAATAATAATTTTCAGCTTAGGACAATAAAAATCAACTATATACGAGCCGATTATTTTTTGTCTTACAAATCGTGGTTTCATTTTTCTGAGATATAGGTGCCACAACTTGTTTTCTTCTTCGGTTGGTTCTTTGCGCATATCTCTCGCTCTGTCTACTAATGTGTGGGTTATGTCTAGCTTTTTCATTATATTATTCTTCTCTCTTAGTGGTGGATACAGATAGAGAACTACCCACCACCATCGCAAGCGATGGTCCCCCTCCCTATGCTTACGTACAGGGATGATAGGCTTCGCGTTACATTTACTATACTTTTATTAGGAAACGAAGTATCTCCGATAATTACGCATTACGAATTATAAATTTCCGCCGCTTTTTTTAATGCTTCGACGGAGAATGACGGTATTCTTCCTAAACCGTCAGGACCGATATTGAGCAGATAGTTTATACCCAAAGAATTAAGTTTGTTTCTTCTTTCAACTATTTCTTCAGGAGTAATCCAGTTCTGGTCATAGTATTTATAACCCCAAGAGCTGTTTAAGGTTCCGGCAGTTTCGTATAATCCGTAAGGGGAGTATTTGAAGCCGTCAAGACTGTTCGGGTCGGAGTTCTCCTCGGGTGTGAATTCGGTGGGGTATTCGTTATCACCAAGTGAAACATAGTCATACGCGCCGTTACCTATACGGGAATTTATAAGGCAGTCAGGTTGACACTCCTTAACAAGGGCATTAAGCTCAAGGCTTTGTTCTTTGGTAATGGTGTGGGGAACATCGAACCATATAAGGCATAAATCACCGTAATTTGTGAGTATCTCTTTTACCTGGGGTTTGATTTTTTCCTCAAAGCAAACGGAAAAATCCTTTTTGCTTCTGTCGGGGAAATCCCAGTTGTTGTCCCATGATGTACCTGAGCAACCTGCAAAATTATCGTATCCGCCACCGTGAGGATGGTGCCAATCAAGTTCCTGAGAATAATAAAGACCGAATTTTAAGCCGTATTTATAACAGCTTTCTGCGAGCTCACCGACTACGTCGCGTCCGAAAGGGGAGTAATCGACTACATTGTATTTATCCGCGTAGGATTTGAACATAGCAAAGCCGTCGTGATGCTTGGATGTGAAAACAAAGTACTTCATTCCGCAGTCCTTGGCGAGCTTTATCCATTCGTCAGCATTGAAATATATGGGGTTAAATATTTTTGCCAGCTGCTCATACTCACTATTGTGTATGGGCATATTGCTCTGTATCCATTCGGCATAATCGAGCACTCGTCTACCCTTGTATTCACCGCCCAAAAGGGAATAAAGACCCCAATGAGCCATCATACCGTACTGAGCTTGTTTAAACCATTGTTTATTGTCCATAACATCACCTCTTGCCTTTCTTGGATTATTATACCAAATAAAATTATTATGTTCAACTCATTGCGTTTCCTATTGACAATATTTTTCTTTGTGCTAAAATAACAATGGTTATTATAAATGTTTATACAATATACACAAAGAAAGAAGTATTTTTATGGGTACAACAGCTACAATCCTTTTAACCCTTGCAATAGCCCTGCTTTCGGGACTTTTGCTTTCCCGACTTGCTAAAAAATTAGGCTTACCCGCAGTTACCGCCTACCTTGTGGCGGGTGTAATTATAGGTCCGTTCTGCCTTGGTAAATTGGGCTTCGGCTTCAGTGCAGAGGTAAACCCACCCCAGAATTATTCAATACTTTGCGATTTGGCTCTTGGTTTCATTGCTTTTGCTATCGGTAATGAATTCCGATTGGCTCAACTAAAACAAATCGGTAAAAAAGCAACTGTAATCGGTATCGCTCAGGCTTTGGTGACAACCGTAGTTGTTGATATTGCACTTATTGCACTTTCGTTTATTTTACCCGATGGTTTGTTACCCTTACCCGCGGCAATAATCCTCGGCGCGGTAGCAACCGCAACGGCTCCCGCCGCAACCCTTATGGTTGTGAGACAGTACAAGGCTAAGGGTCCCGTTACAGATATTCTTCTTCCTGTTGTTGCTCTTGATGACGCAGTGGGTCTCGTAGTGTTTGCCGTTTCGTTCGGTGTAGCAGGTGCAATTAACACGGGTACAATTGACGCGGTTTCTATGATTGTAAATCCTCTTTTAGAGGTCGTTTTGTCATTGGTATTGGGTAGTGTTATGGGCTTCCTT
>JAZNVE010000163.1:0-10399 GCA_045592665.1 Acutalibacteraceae bacterium | reverse complement strand
TCCCTGTTTCGGCTCTGCCGAAATAGGGAGGGGGACCGCCATTTGCTAATTTTATTCTTTGATTTGTTTTCAAACGCGTGAGATATTTGATTTTAATATTTAGTTCAGCGGAGCGGTGGTGGGTAGTTCTCTTGCGGTTTTTCTTCGGTAAAGTTAAGTGAAGCGATATACCTTCGGTGCGATATGTTGACACGCGATATATACGAAGTATGCGATATATTTTGCTAACGCAAAATGTGAAGGCTACGCCGATTATAGATGAAGTCGTTGAAATGCGAAGCTTATCATCCCTGTTTCGGCTCTGCCGAAATAGGGAGGGGGACCGTCGTTTGCGACGGTGGAGGGTCCTAAACATCATCAGGAAACACAACATCTACACCTAATTGTATAGCCCTTTCTTTGCAGTGTGTTGTATAGTAAAACTTGCTATCCTTACTCGCGGGACGGATAGCATAGCCCCCACGGTGGTTTGTTGTTCTTACTGACTGAATTTCCCATTGACTTACCTTTACTTTTATAGTATTATATATACTGTAATATTATGGGAAAGTGGGGTTGTATGCGTGATTGATATTCATTGCCATATTTTATATGGTGTTGATGACGGAGCCGATACCCTTGCTGAGACCCTTGAAATGGCTAAAATAGCTTATCGTAACGGTACTCGCGTTATTGCCGTTACACCCCATAGTAACACCCCGGGCGCAAATCGTAATTTTTGGAGCGACGGGCTTAGAGAGCGTTTTATCGAGGTTAAATCCGCGGTAAAAGAGGCAGGTATACCTGTTCAGATTTTGTCGGGACAGGAGATTTTCGGTAAAGGTGAAATTGCAGAGCTTCTTAAAAACGGTGATTTAATTACCCTTAACGGCTCGCGCTATCCCTTGATTGAGTTTCCTTTTAAAGAACGCAGTGAAAATGTTTTTAATAAGCTACAGAGTGTTATTGCCGAAGGGTATGTACCCATAGTGGCTCACCCCGAAAGGTATGAGTTTGCTTCCGAAAATTTCGAGTCCCTTTTAAAGCTCAAAAAAATGGGATGCCTTTTGCAGGTTAACACGGGCAGTATTGAAGGTAATTTTGGTCGGGGTGCCAAAACCCTTGCTAAAAAAATGCTCAATAACCGCTTGATTGATGTGGTAGCGAGCGATGCTCACAGTCCCTTTATGCGTACACCGGTTCTTGCGGATGCTCACGAATATATAAGCGAAAACTATTCTACCGATTTTGCCGACAGGCTTCTTTTAAAAAATCCAAAGGCAATTCTTGAAAATAAAACCATCTGAATCTGAGGAGATAAAAAAATGAGAATTTTAAGAGTAGTTGCAGTGTTACTTTTTGTTGTCACTACTGCACTTTATGTGTATTTTTCGGTAACCGAAAAGCTTAAAACCGATAATACTGTACCGGTTATCACCCTTGAAGAAGAGGTTCTTGAGGTCGACATAAATGCCACCAATAAGGACCTGCTTAGGGGTGTTACGGCTTTTGATGAAAAAGATGGCGATATTACCGAGAGAGTTATTGTTGAATCTCTTTCAAACTTTATCGAACCCGGTCTTTGCCGTATAACTTATGCGGTGTGCGACTCAAATAACCACGTAGCTACCGCCACCAGAAAGGTGCGATATGTGGGCTATGAATCACCTAAGTTTACTCTGGAAGAGGATTTGTGCTACTCAATTTACGAAAGACTCGACCTTAAAAACACCATTATCGCAACGGATTGTATCGACGGCGATATTTCGGAAAATATCGTAATTTCTTCCGAAGACTACACGAGCGCAATTGAGGGTGTTTTTACAATTCAGGCAACAGTCACAAACCGTAAGGGTGATGCTTCAACAATAAATATGAACCTTTTTGTTGAGGATCTGGATTTATCCGCGCCTGAAATCGAGCTTACGGATTATCTTATATATATGAAGCCAACCGACAAGGAAATTGACTTTGAAAAGTATATTGTAGGTGCTGAAGATGAACGAGGCAATGATTTGACCGACAAGGTTCAGGTTCAAAAAGGTAAAATTGATACAACAAAGCCCGGTACTTACTCGGTACATTACAGAGTTACCGATAGAAACGATGTTGAAGGCCACACAGTTCTGACTGTTATTATAGGTGAATGAGATTATGGAAGAAAAGAAAATCACGTTAGAATGGCATAGTATATTTAAAGATGTCATCAAAAATTTCTGGATAATTATATTAGCAGCTATAATGGGTTTTATGGGCGTGAAAATTATAACTAATAGTGTTTACACTCCCGAATATACATCTACCGCTACAATAGTTGTTACAGCCAAGGGTAACGCTTCAAGCTCCCTTTACGGTGTTTCCGTTGAAATGGCTGAAATTTTCTCAAAGGTTTTTGTCGACCCAACCATGAAGGAAAAGGCGGCGGCACATCTTAAAAGGGAGTCCTTTGACGGTAGTATAGGTGCGAGAGTTCTGACGGATACAAACTTCGTCGAGCTTAAGGTTACAAGCCACAGTCCTCAGACATCTTATGAGCTCTTGACTGCGGTTTTGGAGGTGTATCCGGATTTATCCGCAAGTATTTTTGAAAATGCGGTTATCAACGTGCTTAAGCACCCATCAATGCCCCAAAGTCCCTCAAACTCAGTTCCTATTGATAACAGAAATCTTATAATGGTTATTTGTGCCGGTGTTGCCCTTATGGCGATTATTGGTATATCCGTATTAAGAGATACGGTTAAAAATGAGGCAATTTTCAATAATAAAATTGATGCAAAGCTTATCGGCGCTATTCCTCACGAAATTAAAAATAAATCACTTAAAGACCGCGTTAAGAGAAAAGAAAAGGGCTTGTTTATTGACGGTAACCCCTATATAAGCCTTCGTTTCGCCGAAAGCTTCCACAAAATTGCGGCAAAGCTTGAATATATGAAATCAAGACACGGTGACAAGGTTTTTGCTATAACAAGTGTTGCGGAAAATGAGGGTAAGTCCACAATTGCTTCGAACATTGCGGTTTCACTTGCGCATAAGGGTAACAAGGTTGTTCTCGTTGACCTTGACGGTAAAAAACCAGCACTTTATAAAATTTTCGGCGCAAAATACATTGAGAAAGCCGAATTGGGCAAGCTTTTGAACGGCGAAATAGAGCGCAGTGAATTCAGACTCAGGCGTTATAAAAAGAGCTCTCTTTCACTTGCTATAAATGTGAATTCTTACCCCGACAACTACCGTTGGATTGAAAGCGGTGTTGCCAAGGAGGTAGTAGATGCTCTTAAAGAACAGGTTGATTATATTATAATAGATACCGCGCCACTTTCCGTTGACTCAACTGTTACGGATATTGCTAAATTTGTTGACCAGACAATGCTGGTTGTAAGAACCGATAAGGTAAGAAGCACCGCGATTAACGATGCTATTATTACCATTGGGGAAGTAGGCGGTGATTTCGCAGGCTGTATTCTTAACGATGTATTCCCTGATTTTGCTTTCTTTGGTATTGCGGGTGCAGAGGATACGGGCGGTTACTATTACAGTAAAAAAGCCTACAGCAAAAATTATAACAGCTACGGCAAATACGCTGCAACGATAAAAACCGATGAAGAAACAGATATCGACGATGAATATATTTGACCCCGAAGGATGTGATGAGTATGGATGATAAAAAGAACAGCCAGTCCAAGGTTATAAACACAGGTAAAATCTTTGTTTATTTCGGTGACTTTTTCAAAGGCTTCAAAAAATTCTGGTGGGCAATAATTGTTTGCGCCATTATTGTGGGTGGGTTTAAGTTTATTGACACTCAGCGCCAGTATGTTCCCCTTTACACCTCAAAGGCAACCTTTACTGTAAGCACTCAGCAGAACACCTCTTCGGTAAACGGTATTTCAGCGTATTCTTTTTTCTACGATTCTTCAACGGTTAATCAGCTCGTAAAAACCTTTCCCTATATTATGAGCAGTAATGTTTTGCGCGACTCTATTTGTGAGGACCTTGAAATTAACGTTATTCCCGTTGACCTTAAGGTTTCTTCGGATACGGGCTCTAATATGTTTACCCTTATAGCAACAGGTCAAGACCCTCAGATGACCTACGATGTGCTTCTTTCCGCGGTTGAAAATTACCCTGCGGCGGCAAAATACGTGGTTGGTAACGTTAAACTTAAAATGATTACCACTCCCGACGTTGCAACAAAACCATCTAATAGTGCCGATTCATTAAAACAAGGCATAAGAGGATTGGGTATCGGGGCAATTGTTGGTCTTTGCTGGATTTTCCTTTATGTAATTCAACGTAAAACCATTAAGGTTAAAAAAGAGGTTCAAGCTCAGCTTAACTGTGAGGCTTTGGGAATTATACCCGAGGTGACTTTTAAGAAAAACTCAAAGAATATTGACAAAAATATCCTCTTCACCAACAAAGGAGTAAGTAAAGGATTTATGGAATCCTTCCGTGTGCTCAGAAGTGTTTTAATAAATTCACTAAAAGAGGATGAAAAGGTTATTATGGCTACAAGCACTGCTCCCGGTGAAGGCAAAACGACCATTATTTCAAACCTTGCTCTTGCTTTGGGTGCATACGGTAAAAAGGTTCTTTTGGTTGATGCAGATCTGCGTAATCCCAGTGTTGCAAAAACCTTTAAGTTTGATATAAATACCCTTGATTATACAATTGATACTGAAAAATACAGAATTGCAGAGTTAAAGGATTATAAAATTTCCTTTATGAATATTAAATCCGATAGCAACTATCATAAGTTTATGAACGCTAAGGAAATTAAGAGTATTCTAAATGCTGTGCGCGACCAATATGATTATGTGCTTGTTGATACACCACCCTGCGGACTTGTTTCCGACACAATGTATATTGCTCAAGCATCCGATGCGGCTATTTATGTTGTTTACCAGGATATGGTAAGGGTTTCTAAAATCCGAAGCGGTCTTGACGGACTTATGTCTACAAATGTAAGGCTCCTTGGTTGCCTTATCAACGGTGCAAAGGACGGTCTTACAGGCTACGGACATAATGATGGTTATGGCTACGGTTACGGTAAATATGGTAAATACGGTAAGTATGGCTATGGCTACGGTTATGGCGAATCAGAGAAAAAGAAGCATCATCACAGACATTAATTTTTGAAAGGCGATAATTATGGCGGTAATTGAGAACAGTTCTTCTAAAATTGAACAGCTTCTTCTGGATTTACTCGCCAATTCTTTGTTTGATGCCCGTCGAGAAATTATATGTGACAGTGTGAAGTGGCCTCTTGTGTGGTATGAGGCATATAACCAGGCTGTAACTCTAATTGCTTTTTCGGGTAAGTCACCTGAGAATTGCACCGAACAATTTCTTAATAAAATGCGTGTGAAGCTACAGGATGATGTGCGTAGAGTTATGCATATCAACAAAGAGCATTTAAGACTTCATAAAATAATGACTGAAGCAGGAATACCATATGTTATACTAAAAGGTGTCGCTTCTGCTGCGTATTATCCGGATCCGCTTATGAGGGCAATGGGTGATGTGGATTTTCTTGTTAATGAAAGTGACGTTGAAAGAGCCTGTAAGGTGCTTGAAGAAAACGGATTAAAGAGAAATCCTAAAGAGCACGAAAAACATATCGTATATTTTGATGATTCAGGTAATTTCGAAATGCACATAACTCCCGCAGGTGTACCGAAAGGACCTGAAGGTGATAGTGTTCGGGCGCTTTTAAAAGATATTATCAAGGATTCAAGAGAGCTTGAAACGGATTTCGGTAAAATTATCGTACCCTCGGATTTCCACCACGGTCTTGTAATTTTACTTCATACCTGTTGCCACTTTACAAGCGAGGGTATGGGACTTCGTCAACTTTGCGACTGGGCAACTTTTGTATCACATTTTAGTGACGAGGAATTTTGCTCTTTATTCGAAGAAAAGTTCAAAGAAATTGGTTTATGGCGTTTTGCTAAAATTCTTACTCGGGTTTGTACCGAATGTTTGGGGCTTCCCCCACGTTCTTTTACAGGGAATTTTGACAGTGATTTTATAAATGATTTTATTGCCGATATTTTTAAAAGCGGTAATCTGGGACAGAAAAATGCTACAAGTGTACAGGAAAGCGTTCTCGCTAATGCCAACAAAGAACAATCGTTTTTGAAACATTTTGTGACATCTGTAAATGAAATTGTGTATTTCTATTGGGGATTCACAAGAAAATTCAAAATTTTACTCCCTTTGGGTTGGTTATTCTTTGGTGGTAGGTATATTATCCGTTCGCTTATGGGTAAAAGACCGAAAATCAACGTAAAAAAACTTAAAGACCGAACCGCTATGAGGAACAGTCTTTATCAAGAAATTAAATTATTTAAAGAATAAAAACAGGACTGAACGTATTATTTACGCTCAGTCCTTAATTTTTGAATTATTATAAGTCAAGAAACTCTTTTCTGCATTGCTCCTGAAGTCCGAAACGTTCAACAACTGCCCAGAGATTTTCGTCGGTAATTGTATTTATTCGTTTGCCGCTGGCGGTTGCTATCATATAAAGCTGAGCCGCTTTCTCAACGGTTTCAATAAGACCGAAGGCTTCGTCCATTGTGGTGCCTACACCGTAAATGCCGTGAATACCCCAGATAACAAGGCGAAAATCTTTTATTTTTTCTGCAGTAGCAATACCGATTTCGTTGTTACCGCATACCATCCAGGGAAGCACGCCTATACCCTCGGGGAAAACGACAATACATTCGGTGCACATTTCCCATATGGTATGAGTGAACTTCTTTTCGTCAAGCTCGTGAACGTGGTTCATTGCAAGAGTATATGTGGGGTGGGTATGGAGCACAATACGGTTGTTGGGGTCTACTTTAAGTCTTGAAATGTGGCTCATAAGGTGAGCAGGAAGCTCGGATGTGAATCTGCCTCCGTCAGCATAGCCCCAAAGAAGCTCTGCGGTAGTACCGTCTTTTGCAATACGGATGATCCCGAGATTCGTTTCGGGGTCAAACTCAATGTTTTTAAAGTATTTACCTGTACCTGTTACAATAAAAATTTTGCCGATGAGTTCAGTTGCATCAAAGCCTGTGGGAATTTCACGAATAACATTATTGAGATTAAGATACTCTGCAACCTCATCTTCTTCGAGCATATAGCTGATATTACCGCCATTTCTTTCAGCCCATCCGAGACGATAAATATTGGATGTTACTTTTTTCATTTCCTCCACAAAAGGAGCATTTAAAATGTTTTTCATACTCGTTTCACCAAAACCTTTTTTTCATAATCTTTTATTTGAGTAAGATAGTCACTTTCAATACCTTCTCTTAAAAGGTATTCTGCCCAAATATCACCGAAAGGTGCAGTTTTTATTTCCTCTTGAAGATACATAAGGGCGGTAAAGTCATTATTATTCTGAAGCTCTTTCATTTTTTCTGCAGGCATAAGCAGTGCGTTAAGAAGTGCTTTTTTTACATTGCGCACACCGGTTACCCAGGCAGCAATTCTGTTAATTGATGCATCAAAATAG
Organism: Acutalibacteraceae bacterium; assembly: GCA_045592665.1. Classification (GTDB taxonomy): domain Bacteria; phylum Bacillota; class Clostridia; order Oscillospirales; family Acutalibacteraceae; genus DTU089. The sequence continues at coordinate 2,913 of JAZNVE010000163.1, read as the reverse complement.
TCCGTTGCGATAAACACCCTGTCAAGAGCATCGTGGAAGACGATTTCTTTTGCAATTTCTTTTGTTTCGTCGTCAAAAACAACAACGTGGTCAGAATCCCAACGCACGGCTCTTGTAACGTGCAACGCAATTTTCTCGTTAAAAACAAGAAGTGAGGAAATTTTATCTGAAACAAGCTCTGTAGGGTGATAGTGCCCGTTATCCATAAGGGGTGTAATTCCATTCTGTGTTGAATAAGAAAGGCAGAATTCCGCAGAGCCTACGGTATAACTCTCAAGACCTATTCCAAAAACCTTTGACTCAAGGGTTACATAAACCTTTGATTTATCATATGGAGTGCTGAGAATTTCATCAAGAGATTTTTTGAATCTTGCTCGCGGAGCGAGTCTGTCCGCCGGTATATCCTTATAACCATCGGGGATCCAGATGTTCATAACGCAGGGAATGCCTGTTTCGTTAGCGAAATATTCAGATATTTTAAGGCACTTAATACCGTGGTTAACCCAGAATTTGCGCACATCTTCATCGGGGGATGAAAGTGTAAGGTTGTCTTTAACCATACTGTGAGAGAAGAAGGTAGGATTAAAATCAATACCCATATTACGTTCTTTTGCAAACTCAACCCATTTAGCAAAATGCTTTGGCTCGATAGCATCTCTGTCAGCAAATTCGCCGTTTTCAAAAATAGCATAAGAGGCGTGAAGATTAAGCTTTTTCTTACCGGGGATAAGGGAAAAAGCTTTGTCAATATCAGCCATAAGCTCCTCGGGATTGGTTGCTTTTCCGGGGTAATTACCCGTTGTCTGGATACCTCCGGAAAGGCTTTCTTTACTGTCGAAGCCTGTAACGTCATCTCCCTGCCAACAATGAACGGAAACTATAATGTCGTTAAGTTTATTGAGTGCTGTATCGGTATCAACACCGAATTCAGCGTAGATTTTTTTTGCCTCATCGTATCTGGACATAAAATAACCCCTTTTTATTGAAATAACATCAAAATAGAATTAGATTATACCCCTAACTACCGCAAAAGTCAATGAAACAAACCAATGAAAATACAGTACAGGAACAAAATTTCGTTTTTATCATAATATAATTTGAAAATATAATTTTTTAATGGGGTGGATTTTATGACGAGAACAATTTTGCCCGTTTCGTTCTTTTTGGGTGCTAACAATAAAACTAAGTATTGCTCACTTTTCGGTGAAATATACAATCCATATGAAAAAGGGTGCAATATTATTCTTAAGGGTGGTCCCGGTACGGGTAAATCTACATTGATGAAAAAAATTGCAAAAACCCTTGAGGATAAAGGATGTTTTACGGAAAGAGGCTTTTGTAGTGCGGACCCATCCTCATTGGATGCGGTAACGGCTCCTGAAATTGCTTTTTCCGTTTTTGACGGAACCTCGCCCCACGTTATAGAGCCCACATTACCCGGAGTTACGGAGCATATTGTGGATTTGGGTGCAGCTTGGGACAGAAACAGACTAAAAGAGCATATTAACGAAATAGGGGAGCTTACAAGATCAAATAAAGAGCAACATAAAAAGGTTGCAGATTTTATGAGAGCAGCTTCACATATAGAAACACAAAGCGTGCTGATTTGTGCGGAGTTTGTTGATAAAGAAAAGGTTCTTCGCTACGCAAAACGCCTTTGTGCAAGGATACTACCGTCCAAAAAAGGGAATCAAAAGGGTAAACTGAAAAAACGCTTTTTGTCAGGAATAACCCCCGACGGAGTTGTTTTGTTTCACGAAACTCCCGTAGCACTTTCGGAAAAAATAATTACAATTGAGGACGAATACAATGCAGTTTCACCGTTTATAGTTGAGTATGTGTGCAATGAGGCTATTGCAAAGGGTTACGATGTGTACGCTTGTTTTTGTCCCTTATTCCCCGAATATAAATTCGAACATATTATTATCCCTGAACTGAAAATATCCCTTTTTACGGAAAATTCGTACCATTACTCAATTGATGACACAACTAAAAAAATACACGTATCACGTTTTTATGACGGTTTTTTATACGATAAAAATAAAGAAAAATTAAAGTTTCTTAAAAAAGCCAAAAGAGAATTAATCGACGAATGTGTAAAAAAACTCATTCTCGCAAAAGATATCCATGATAAGCTTGAGGAGTATTATATAAATGCTACTGATTTTGGAGCGATAAATGAGATAGGGGAGAAGATAATCAGTAAAATATAGAATGATGAGATGTTGCGATAGCCTCGCCCTCCTGCTTCAGGAGGAGGGGGGACCATCGCTTGCGATGGTGGGAGGTCCATAAAATGAGAAGGCTTTGGGACCCTCCACCGCCTCACAGCGGTCCCCCTCCCTCCCGCAAGCGGCAGGGAGGCTGGCTGTCGCTAACAATTGCACTTGACACACAAAATGATATAATATATATTAAAATTAAGAAATTTTTAGTATATGGTGCGGGAAATGAAGTTTTTCGATTTATATAAATCCTTTGATGGATTTTACAAAACCATGTTACGCGGTAACGAAGTAGAGTTTATTTATAATGAAAAGCATTTTTATATTCTGCCTCACTTTGATGAAAATGAAAAAGTAACAGGTGTCTGCTTGGGTGAGGCTTATACAGATGATGAAAAAATATACTTTTCATCGGGTGAATTATATAATGCACCAATAGAAGGCACAACCCTCAATAAAATTTTACAGGAAGTAGACATTAAGTTTAATGCAATTTAAGGAAGAAAAAACAAGAGGAGAAAGAAAATGAAAAAGAGGCTATCAGCGTTTTTATTATTGCCTGTTTTTGCATTGCTTTTATCAGTGTCATCTTTTTCTGCGAATGATCCATACATAAGCGAGGACGGTTGTCTGCAAATGCAGGTTGTTGAATATAATCCTGCAGACTTTGAACGAGCTTGGGTGATTT
>JAZNVE010000162.1:0-14825 GCA_045592665.1 Acutalibacteraceae bacterium | reverse complement strand
AAAGTGTCATAGTGGGTTACGCACTTTCAACGAAAGTTAGCGGAACAAATAAGGCAGTAATGCAGAAAGGAGGTAAAAACCTATGTCAAAGAAAAATTACAGTGTAGCAAGAGTTGTCACTCATACACAAAGCACAATCGGAAAATGTGAAAGGCACAACGAGAGGAAGAATGAAAGCTATGCCAATATGAATGTTGATACGGCTCCGTGTGATATGAATGTGCATTTCAAAGGTTGCGGTGAACTGACTTACAACGAACAACTTAATAAGCTCCTATCCGAAAAGAGAGTCTGTATGCGTGGTCTTAAAGCTGATGCAAAGGTCTTTGATGAAGTCATATTCGATGTCAACACAGACTACTTTGAAACACACGGCGGTTATGAATATGCAAAAGAGTTTTATGCAGAAGCCTACAGATTTGCAGTTGCCTTGTACGGTGAGCAGAATATCATCTCTGCCGTAATGCACGCAGATGAACAGAATGTAGCTCTCACAGAACAGCACGGAAAACCTGTGTATCACTATCATATGCATCTCGTAGCTCTGCCTGTTGTGGAGAAACAAATACTGTGGACAAAGCGTTGCAAAGATAAGTCACTCGTGGGTACTGTCAAAGAAACTGTTAATCAGATAAGCCATTCAAAGAAATGGAAGTCGCCTCAGGCAGTTGATGAAAACGGCAATGTCATATTTAACGAAAAAGGTAAGCCTGTGCTGATTCCATCTTACAGTATCCTTCAGGATGATTTCTTCAATCATATGCAAAGAGCCGGTTTCAATGATTTTATCCGTGGTGAAAAAGGCAGTACGGCTGAGCATCTGTCTTGTCTGCAGTATGAAATTCAGCAGGATAAGAAACGCCTCAACGAAATCAGAAGTCAGGTTGAAAAGGAAGAAATTCGATACGATGAAATTCAGACGGTAAATAAAACATTCCTTGAAATTGCCAGTATGGGCAAGAAAACACTTACGGGTAAAGTAACAATTTCAAGCGAAGATTTCAATGACCTGAGTAATATGGCAAAGCAATCCGTTGCAGCAAGGAGTAAGATTTTTGACCTTGAAGGTGAAAATGAAAGGCTCCGAAAAAGAAATTGGGAGCTGCATAGCAGTATAAACAGATTGAGTGCAAGGCTTCATGAGCTTGAACAGGTCTGTGCACCGTATCTTGAAGCATTGAGGCTGATGCCTGAAAAAGTAAAAGCATTTATATCGGATGTACTAAAAACTGTCCGAAAAGAGAAAACCAACAAAAATATAGAAATCAAAAAAGAGAGGTAATTAAATGAATAAAGAAGATAATTTTATCAACACCCTGTTTGAGAAAACAGAAGAAACCAAAGAAACAGAGGCTGTAGAACCTCGCACAACCGAAATCATAAATATGGCTGTAGGAAGAATTGTTCCTAATTTCAAGAACCCGTATAAATGTCGTGAGGAAGATATGAAGCCGTTGGAAGACAGTATCCGTGAGAACGGCATTATTCAGCCTCTTATGGTGCGAAAGGATGATAAGGCGGATGTGTTTGAAATCGTATCAGGACACAGAAGGTATCTTGCAGCAACAAGGCTTGAAATGACAGAGGTTCCGGTGGTAGTTCTGTCTATCAGTAAGGAAGAAGCAGATATTATTCTCGTTGACAGTAATCTTCACCGAGAGCATATTTTGCCCTCTGAAAAAGCCTTCGCATACAAGATGAAAATGGACGCACTTAAAAAGCAAGGCAAACGCACAGATTTAACTTCGGACCCGGTGGGTCCAAAGTTGAGCTCTGCAGAAAAAATCTCACAAGATAGCGAAGACAGTGCCACCCAAATCAAAAGGTATATCCGCCTGACCAATCTTGAAAAGCCTATTCTTAACCTTGTGGATGAAGGCAGAATCGCAATGCGACCTGCTGTGGAAATCTCATATCTTACTTCCGAAGAGCAGATTATGATTTTTGAAACCTACGAGAGTGATGAGGTCACGCCCTCACTTGCACAGGCACAGAAATTGCGAAAGCTCTCGGAACAGAATCAGCTTAGTGTAGATACGGTGTTAGCAATTCTGACAGCACCTAAACCTAATCAGGCAGAGGCTATTAAAATCCCCGAAGAACGTATCAATAAATTCTTCGGTAAGAATTACACCAAGCAACAGAAAGAAGAGCATATCTTAAAAGCTCTGGAATATTATCACAAATATCTTCAGCGACAGAGAAACAGGGATGCGAGGTAATGCGGATGAAGAAACTTTCAATAGCCCCTAAGCTTGTTTCAAGAAAAGGTTCAGGCAGAATAAATAATGATATTCCGGTTGATTTTATGGAGTATGTAATTCCAACGCCTGACGAAATAAAGAGAATGGAAGAAATGCACACTGTTCCCGATGAAATCAAAGTTTCAGAACAGATTCACGGCATTGTTTATGATGTAACAGGTGTATTTGACGGCAAGTTAAATAAATCTTTGTTACAGCAGTTTAAAGAAATTATACTGTCGGAACAGATGTCATAAAGCCACACATTTGAAAAATGGCAGTCGGGCATTGTAAAATGGAAATACCTAATGCAATGCTCGGCTTCCGGAAAGGAGATTTTAGTTATGGCAAAGAAAGCCGAGAAAAATATAAATGAAAAAATAACAGCATTATACTGTCGTTTATCTGTTGATGATATAAAAGACAAGGATAAGGATAATAAGGATTCAGAATCCAACAGCATCACTAATCAAAAGCGTATTCTCGCAGACTATGCTAAAAAGCACGGATACAAAAATACGATGTTCTTTGTTGATGATGGTATTTCAGGTACAACCTTCGACAGACCTGATTTTCAGCGTATGGAACGAATGATAGAAACAGGTGAAATCGGTACAGTTATAGTAAAGGACCTATCCCGTTTCGGTCGTGAGCATATACTGTTTGACCACTATACTCAGGTGCTTTATCCCTCTTTAGGCGTAAACTTTATATCTATTCAGGAGAATGTTGAAACAATAAGTGGTAAGGGTACGGAAATGATGCCGTTCCACAACCTGTTTAACGAGTGGTATGCTTCACAGACAAGCAAGAAAATTCGTCAGGTGTGGCAATCCAAATCTGACAATGGGGAAAGAGTTTCCGCTATGGTACCTTATGGTTACAAAAAGGATAAAGAAAATCCTAAACAATGGGTAATTGATGAGCCTGCCGCAAAGGTAGTCAGATATATTTATCAGTTAGCGATAGAGGGGTTAGGTATCAGAAAGATTGCCCGAAGACTTGAAAGCGAGGAAATACTGACACCTACGGCATATTTCTATTCTATAGGACGAAAAACAAGAAATGCTCTCACTACTTCATATGAATGGCAAGAAACGAGTGTAAAGCATATCCTTGAGAATATGCAATACACAGGTTGCACTGTAAACTTCAAGTCAACGACTGTCAGCTTCAAGGTTCATAAAACGGTATATAACGATGCTGAAGATTGGGTTATCATACCGAACACACAGGAGCCAATTATTGATATGGATACTTGGGAACGAGTTCAGGAAATAAACAAACACCGCCGCAGAAATACAGCGACGGGCAGGCAAAGTATATTTTCGGGCTTGGTTTACTGTGGAGATTGCGGCTCAAAACTATATTTCTGTGCCGCAAAAAGTGTAAAAGAACATCAGGAATTCTTCCGTTGCTCTGCCTATAAGGAAAATAGAGGCAGTTGTTCTATTCACTATATCAGAAATGTAGTGTTAGAGAAAATGGTGCTCAAAACTATACGAGAAGCGGCAGAATATATTACTGAATATGAACGACTGTTTCTGTATCTCTTCGCAAAGCAACACAGACTTAGTATTGCGAACAACCTTAAAGAAGCAAAGTATGAGCTTGAGAAAAACAAGAAACGCATACAGGAGTTGGATAAACTCATTGAGGCGGTATTTGAACAAAATGTTCTTGGCAAACTGCCTGATGACCGTTACAACCGTATGTTAACCAACTATGAAAATGAGCAGAAGGATTTAATGCAAAAGGTTGAGGATGCAGAAAGGCTTATCAATACCGCACAACAAGAAAATATTGATGTCAGAAACTTTATTTCTAACATTCGTCAATGTACTGATTTGAAGGAGCTGACACCTTCTATTGTTAATACCCTCATTACTAAAATTGAGATTTTTGACAGAGTTACAGGTGAAGATGGGAAAAAGCGTGTCCCCATAAAGATACACTTTGTCGGTGTTGGCGTTATGCAGTTCCCTGATGCTGAAATGTTAGAAAAGACAAAAGAAGAAATGAAAGCTTACGCTAAAAAAGCTTCGTAAAAATGAAAACACGGTGTAGCCGTAACTGACTACACCGTATATTTCACCTAAACTGTCCTCTGCTACACAAAGCAGAGGAAGTGGTTTTTTTGTGTGATTTATTGTGCCTTGGCGGCTTCTTCCATTTCGTGCTTTTCACGAAGATCCTTGTAGATGGGCTCAAGCTTTTCCTTAGTAAGAGGATAGCCGAATTTGAAGATAAGCCATACACCTGTGTAAACAATAGCAGGGATAATTGTGCAGATTAATAAAAGCTTTTCACTGATGCCGGGTACAAACTCACCATTCTGAATTGAGGGCCAGAGAGCCTTGTTTGTTTCAGAATAACCGATGTACTCTAAAAGGAAAAGTCCGCCTGCGTCGGCAATTGCCTGACCAAACTGTCTGCCGAAGGTGTATGCAGAGTAAACTGCACTTTCGTTTCTTACGCCTGTTTTCCATTCCTGGTAGTCGATAACGTCCATAACAACTGCCCAACAGGTAAGGCTAACGAAGGTGTAGCCACAACCGATAATGAACAGACAAACCATGAACAACCAAGCGGGATATCTACCCTCGCCGGGATTTACCATGCTGATAAATGAGGGGCTGTTAGCAGTAATTGCAAGGAAAACCGAAGCGCCTGCTGCAAGAATTGACATTCTGCCGCAAAGCTCTTTTTTGCCATATTTAGCGGCTAACTTTGGTGTGAAGAACATAAGCGCCGCCATGGGAAGATATGTACATACTGTACCAAGGGTGCTGAGGATACCCGCATCCTCAAAATAGTTCTGATAGAGGTAGGAGTTGAAGGAGTTAAACTGAAGCTGACCGCTGATAAGAACACCTGAAATGGTAATCATTACAAAGGGTCGTGATTTGAATAAGCCCCTATAAACACCCTTGAGGTTTGCGTTGCCTTCATCGAATGCAGGCACTCTTTCCTTAACGTTTCTGTGACCGATAAGGTAGAATGCAACGGACATAACACCCATTATGAGTGCATAAATGAACATACGATTGCCGTCTGCTTTGTTGTTTACGTATATAAACATGGGAGCAATAAGCAAAACAACTGCGCCACCAACACCCGAGCCTAATGAACGTGCAGTTGAAAGAACGGTTCTGCCCTTGGGGTCGTCGGTAATAACAGAAGCCAGCGAGCCGAAGGGAATGTTCATAGCGGTGTACATTGTGCAGTAAATAAGATATGTTATGATACACACCGCAAAAAGAAGGTTTTGGTTATTGGCAAGTGTCTGGTTATAGAAAATTGAGGTGGGGTCTGAGTAGGGAAGGAAGCAGAGAACCGTTGAAAGACCCAGGGGCACTGCAACCAGTCTTAAATATTGTCTGAATTTACCGTCCTTGCCGGGCTTGCGTTTAGCAACGATAGCGCCCCAAAGAGGGTCGTTAACAACGTCCCATAAACGAGTAACAACAAACATAATTGCGACCTTAAGAGAGGGGATTCCCAAAACGTTGGTTAAAAACACCTTAAGGAAACTTGTTATATAAGTAAGGTTAAACATATTTGCGGCTTCCGCAATAGTATAACCCGCAACGTCCTTAGCGCCTATTTTATTGGGATGGTTATTAATTTCTTTCGGTTTTTTATCTTTAGCCATTACATCATCTCCTGACAGGGTGTATGATAACACATTGGATTATAAAAAACAACTGTTAACTTTTTGTTACGCTTCGTAATTTGCCGCAAGACCGCCTTCACTTGTTTCGCGGTATTTGTGCATTAAATCCTTGCCGGTCTGATACATTGTGTCAACTACCGTATCAAATTTAACCTTTCTCGTGGCGGTAAGGAAGTTAGCCAGAGAAAGAGCATTTATAGCTCTCATAGCGGCAACGGCGTTTCTTTCGATACAGGGGATTTGCACAAGACCGCAAACCGGGTCACAGGTAAGCCCTAAATAATGCTCCATTGCGTTTTCTGCCGCATACTCTATCTGGTCAAGGTCCATGAAGTGAAGCTCCGCAAGGGCGGCTGCCGCCATTGAACAGGCAGTACCGATTTCTGCCTGACAGCCTGCCTCTGCACCGCTTATAGATGCATTCTGTTTAACTACGTTGCCCACAATTCCTGCTGCCGCAAGGGCTTTTGCAATTTCAAAATCCGTAAAGCCCTTCTTTTCCTGCATATAGTAAAGTACCGCGGGAAGAACACCCGATGCACCGCAAGTTGGTGCGGTTGTAATCATTCCGCCACCTGCGTTTTGTTCACTTGCCGCGTAAGCATAAGCACAAACAAGACGATTTTCACGGGTTTCGGGAGTTTCGTCCATATGACGTTGTGCATAAAGGTATTTAGCCTTTCTTTCAACCTCAAGACCACCGGGTAAAACACCCTCCTGATAAAGCCCTTCGCGGATTGTAAGCTTCATTCTTTCCCAAATGGATTTAAGGAACGGGAATATTTCTTCACCCTCAAATTTTGCGGCATAGTCGCTTAATCTTAAGTGATGCATAAGGCAATAATCTTTGATTTCTTCAAAATTCTTTTGAGGATAAACCTCGGGAGCAGTAACTGCGGGTACACCCTCTATACGGATTTCACCGCCGCCGATACTCATAGCCCGTACCTTTGCGATTTCCGCGCCTTGTTTGAACACTAAAAAATCCAATGTATTGGGGTGTGGGAGCTCTTTTTTATCAGTATTTAAAATAATTTCATTTTCTGCTTTTAGGGTGCTTGATAAAGCCTTGTCCGTGCCGTGACCTTCACCCGTAAGAGCCAAAGAGCCGTAGAGAATAACTTTGACAAAGTCTGCTTCGGGATAGGTATCGTTAACATATTCCGCGGCATACTGGGGACCCATTGTGTGTGAACTCGAGGGCCCGATGCCTACTTTATAGAGTTTTTTTAAGGATTGCATATTATTCCGCCTCCTATTAATATGTCGTCGGTATAGATTGCCGCGGTCTGTCCCGGTGCCGCCGCCCTCTGTGGCTCGGAAAATTCTATGAAAGCACCGGTATCAGTGAATTTTATAACCGCCTCAGCAGGTTTCGCGGCACAACGTATTTTAACAAAACAGGGCAAATCCTCTTTGGGTATTTCCCCTGAAAGAAAACTTAAATCGTTAATATAAATCTTCTGTGTGAAAAGTTCGTGGTTATCACCGATGGTAACGGTATTGTTTTCGGGGTTTATTGATATAACATACATGGGTTTACCGAATGCACCCAAGCCCTTTCGTTGACCGATAGTGTATTTGTATATACCTTGGTGTGTGCCTAATTTTTTACCGTCAGTGGAAAGGAAGTCACCGGGCAAAGCCTTGGGGTTAAACTGTTTTTCAATAAATGAAATATAATCATTGTCGGGAATGAAACATACTTCCTGACTGTCTTTTTTGTGTGCTACTTCAATACCGCGACTCTCTGCGAGAGCACGTATTTCATCCTTGGTTAAATCACTTAAGGGAAACATTACGTGTGACAGAAGGTGTTGATTTAATCGGCAAAGAAAGTAACTCTGGTCCTTGCCCGTGGGGTTTTTCTTAATATAATATTTGCCATCTCTTTCAACTATATCCGAATAGTGTCCTGTTGCTACATATTCAGCACCGTTTTTAAGAGCATAATCCACCAGTTTACCGATTTTAATATTGGGATTACAAAAAACGCAGGGATTAGGAGTCAAACCTTGGAGATAGGCGTTACAAAAATAATCAGTAACCGATTTAAAGCTTTCACGCTCGTCAATAATATCAAGTGGGATACCTAACTTATCTGCTACTTTTTGAGCATCGGCAATGTCGCCGTCTGCAAGGTTTCCGGGTTTAAGGCGCAACGTAACACCGCGGACATCGTACCCACGGTCCTTAAGAAGTATTGCCGCTGCGGCAGAATCAACTCCACCACTGAGGGCTACATAAACTAACTTGCTCATAATACTCCCTGTAAATCACTGTTTTTTACACACGTAAATCATAACATATAGTATATAAAAAAGCAAAACAAATTTTCTCTTAAAAAACAAAAAAACGCTTGATTTTTTTTTGCGAAAATAGTAAAATATTGCTAATGTAATATATTCGGGGTATTTCTGCTATTTTTTCTGTGGTTATTAACAACCGTAGTATAAGAAACAGCCGCTATCTCTTATATATCAAGGATTTTAGGGTAAATAAGGAAATATCTCCGCTAATTGCGGAGCAGTGAAAGGAAGGATTTTTTTGTCAGCGGATTTACATTGCCATACCCGTTTGTCGAACGGCTCTTTGGGCATCGAGGATTTAATTTTACTTGCTAAAAAGCGCGGCGTTACAACAATAGCAATTACTGACCACGATTGCCTCGCCGGAACGGTAAGAGGCAAGGTAATTGGTGAAAGACACGGTGTTACGGTTATTCCCGGTGTTGAGCTTTCGGGTACCGATAAAACCAACGGTCAGGAAATACATATGCTTTGCTATAAGCCCGATTTCCCTGACAGACTTGAGGGTCTTTGTCGCCGTAGCTCAGTGATAAGAAAAAAATCATCACACCTTATGATGCTTAAAACTGCTCAGCGTTTCCCCATTACACCGGAGTTCGTTGTTAAATGTGCAGCCGGCTCAACAAATATTTTCAAGGTTCATATTATGCAGGCACTTATTGAAAACGGCTTTGCCGACAGGATTTACGGTGATCTTTACAAAAAGCTTTTTTCGTCTGATTCCGAGGGCAATATTAACCACGTTCCTGAGTATGAGGATATTTTTGACATACTTAAGCAGATTCACGATGCGGGTGGTATATCGGTTCTTGCAAATCCCCAACGTTGTAAAAATGACAAGCTTCTTGATGAGCTTGTTGAAGCAGGTCTTGACGGAATTGAGGTTTATTCTCCCGAGCTTACAGACGAGGAAAAGGCTACATTTATAAAATACGCAAAGAAAAAGAAAATTCTTACAACCGGCGGTTCAAACTTTAAGGGTCTTTATAATAAAACCGTTCTTTCCGTGGGCGATTGTGATCTTCCCGATGAATGTGTTGCAGAGCTTAATGCATATAAGGCCCGCAGGAAAAAATTAGAAAAGAAAAAAGCAACAGAAGCAAAATGAGAAAATCCTCCCATCAGGGAGGATTTTTTAGTTAATAGATAAGAGTGAAAAGATAAGAGAATAGGACCTGCGGTCGCAATTATAATCGGCACGAAGTGCCCCTTAATTTTGCATTCTGCATTTTGAATTTTGCATTTAAAAAAGCAGGCTCGTAAAGAGCCAGCTTTTTTAGTAAATCATATCTGCGGTGGTCCAGTTTTTGAGTATTTCTTTCTGGTCTGCCGCCTCTTTTTTTGCACCGTCTAAATCGTGGTCGCGATAGTTACCGCATTCAACGGCACTTACACCGGGAACATCACCCTCGAAGGCTTCAATGAATGCGAGAGCATCCTGAGTTAATTTAAGAGCTTCGCCGTGGGTCATACCCGTTGTCAAAAAGTAAAAACCCGTTCTGCAACCCATAGGACCAAAGTAAATAATATTATCTTTAAATTTACTGTTTCTGACGAATGTTGCAAAAAGGTGTTCAAGGGTGTGTATAGCGCCGTTTTCCATAACTTCTTCAACATTGGGGCGACGTGTTCTTATATCATAAGTAACCACATCCCCGTCAATTCGGGAAATGTACATACCCCTTAATAATTTAGTATGGTCAACAGTAAAACTTGCGATTTTTTCCATAGATGTATTTTCCTTTTCTTTTATATTGTTCAGTGTCTTTTCTCGTAAAGATTTAAAAAAGAGGGAGAGCATTTCGGCGCATTCGTTTTCCATAAATCCCCCTTCATAAATAGGGGTAAAACTGAAATTGCTTGTAAAAAGATTTGTTACGGAGCCACAAGCACCGTTCTTTTTATCCCACGCACCGAAAGTTACTTTTTTGATACGTGAATTTATAATAGCACCGGCACACATAGGGCAGGGCTCAAGGGTAACGTACATTTCACATTCCCAGAGCCTCCAACCACCAAGACGGCTACAAGCCTCGTTTATGGCTTCAATTTCCGCATGATGAAGGGCATTTTTAACCTTTTCGCGACGGTTTCTGCCCCTGCCGATAATTTTATTTCCTATTGTGACTACTGCACCAACGGGAACTTCCCCTTCAGCAGCGGAAAGCTTCCCCAGGCGCAATGCCTCTTGCATAAAATATTCTTTCATTTAACTTAACAAGCTACCTAAGTCCATAAGCGATGAGGCAAGAGTGAGTGAAATTGCCTGGAAGGCGTAAAGCACGGTAGCAATAATCATACCGGGTGAGCTCATAAACTTTCTGAATTTTTTGGCTGTTGAAAACGATGGTATTTTTGAAGGTTTTTTCAAAATAAAATCCTTTTTGTAGCGTGTAAGGTAAATAATAAGAGCTACAATGCTCAGGACAATACCGCCTACGGAGGCAATATAGTAGAAAATATTTGCGGTATTTTCATCAAAATACTGCATAAGAACCGTGGAAACACAGGACATACCGTTGTTCAGGGCATGAACAATAATTGCTGGCCACAAACTATCTGTAGCAATAGTGATATAAGCGAAGAAAAGACCGCAGATAAAAGCAAAGGGAATCTGAGTGAAATTTCCGTGGAATAATCCGAAAATAAATGCTGAGGCGATTATTGAAAAGGCGTTGCCGTATTTTTGCATTGAGCTCATTAGAACGCCACGCATTGAAAATTCCTCAACAAGAGGAGGAATAACAGCAATACCGATGAACAAAAGAATCACATCTGCCACACTTGTGGGATTGTCAAATGATGTATATCCCGAATCAATGCCTATTGCGGTGAATAATGCCGAAATAAAAGAAACAATGTAGTTTGCTGCCATACAACCCCCAAAGCCTATAAGGATGAGCAGAAGAGTTTTAAAGGGCTTTTTGGGTGCGTTAAGTTTAATTGTGGATTTATATTTTTTCTCTTTAGTAATTTTATCAGTAGGCTTTTTCAATATAAGGTGCAGAATAAAGAAGGTGCCACCTATAAGGAATACCGAAAGAATTAAATTGAGAAAGATCATTTCACCAAAGCTATATGACATAAAACTTATAAGGTCACTTTTGCCAATGCCGGAAATCATGGTCCATAGTAAGGTTATAATCGCTCCTTCGAATTTTGTACGCAAAAAGCAGACAACAAGGGCAAAACCCGCTAAATTACCCAAGGTACGTAAGGTTTTTGAATCTTTTTTCTCTTGTAACTTTTTCGCCTGTTGCTCCTGTAAATATGAATTGTTGAGTATACCGCTTGCGGTGGGGTTGCCGTAGTGGTATTGGGGAGCATTGCCGTTTTGAGTATTATTGTAAATTGCCGACGGGGACTGAGTATTTCCGGTGGGCATACTTCTGTAAACGGGCGTCTGTTGAGCCGACGGAGTATAAGAGGGCACATTGTAAGCAACGGTGCCCGGTTGTTTCGAATAGTTATTATAAAAAGTTTGTTGGTTAACGCTCGGTTGAGGTGCATTCTGATTGTTGGGTTGCACAGGTTGTGCAGGTATTTCAATATAGGGCTTTGCACCGTTTACGGGAGCGTTATTTAACGGATTAGTAATATTGTTAGTGGTATTATTTTCCATAACCATACCTTCCACACAATTTAATATATAAATTATATCAATAACTATACCAAATATCAACAGATAAATTGTGTATATAAAATGAATTTTTACAATATGTAGTGTTGCGAAAAAACTAAAAACAGGGTATAATCTTTCTATGAAAATTTTTAAGGATGGTTACCATGGATAAAAAAGTACACAAATTAAATATAGCGGGTGAGGAATACCGCATTGTTTCCGACGAATCTACTGAATATATGCAGGATTTAGCCCGTGAGGTTGACTCTAAAATGACAACCATTCTCAGGGGTAGCCGTGTTTCCACAACACAGGCAGCTATTCTTGTTGCGTTACAGTATGCAGACGATGCTACAAAAAACAGCGGTAATGCGGACACCTTGCGTTCACAGCTTAAAGCATACCTTGAGGATGCGGCTCAGGCAAAGAGTGAAAGAGATTTTTATAAACGTGAGCTTGAAAGAATCAAAGCCGTAAATACAGCCGAAGAAAATAATATCGGCAGACTTTGGTGATAGTATGGAAATATTGAGAATTAAAAAATTGCGCGAGAATGCCAAAGTCCCCAACAGAGCAACCTCCGGAAGTGCGGGACTTGACCTTTGCGCAAGTATTACTGAACCAATAACTCTTGAGGGCGGTGCTACTGCCGTAATTCCTACGGGTATTGCCATTGCTCTTCCATCGTCGGAATACGGTGCATTTGTATTTCCCCGTAGCGGTATTGCCGTAAAACACGGTATAGGGCTTCTTAATTCCGTTGGCGTTATTGATAGTGACTACCGCGGTGAAATTATGGTGGGTGTTATAAACCAGATAAATACACCCTACACCATTCAACCCGGCGAAAGAATAGCCCAGATGGTTATTATGCCCGTATCAATGATGCCTGTTGAAGAGGTTTCAGACCTTGACGAAACAGTGCGTGGTGCAGGTGGCTTCGGCTCAACGGGTAAAAACTAAAATTTGTAATTACAGGTGATTTTTTGTCAACTATTGCTGCTATTGCTACCGCACAGGCGGCGGCAGGTTTAGGTACAATTAAAATATCCGGTGAAAATGCGCTGACCGTTGCGGACAGCGTTTTTTCTGCTGTTTCGGGTAAAAAAATTTGTGACACCCCCGGTTACAGAGCCCTTTACGGTAAAGTGCACGATGGCGAAACCATACTTGACGATGCAGTTGCCCTCGTTTTCAGAGCACCCAAAAGTTACACGGGTGAGGATGTTGTTGAAATCAGTTGCCACGGCGGACTTTTTATATTAAAAAGAGTTCTTAGGGCGGTGCTTAATGCGGGTGCTGACCCTGCGGAGGGCGGCGAATTCACAAAAAGAGCATTCCTTAACGGAAAATTGGATTTATCCGAGGCGGAGGCGGTTATGTCATTAATTTCCGCATCGGGCGAGGAAGCAAGGGCGGCAACGCTCAATGCTCTTGACGGTGCTTTGAGCCGTGAAATTGCCGACTGTCGCGATAAATTAGCACTTACTGCCGCATTTATGGCGGCTTGGGTTGATTACCCCGACGACGAAATTCCCGAACTTTCGGATGATGAAATGAACGCAACCCTTACGGATGTTAGCGAGAGACTCGAAAAACTCCTTGCGGGGTTTGATGCGGGTAAAGCAATTCTTGAGGGCATTGATACCGCGATTGTTGGTAAACCCAATGTGGGAAAATCAACTCTTCTTAATGCCCTCGCAGGTAGTGAACGAGCCATTGTAACCTCGGTTGCGGGTACAACACGAGACGTACTTGAGGAAACGGTCATGGTGGGGAATATTACCCTGAGACTTGCGGATACGGCAGGTATAAGAGAAAACACTGACGATATAATCGAAAAAATCGGTGTAGAGAGAGCCAAAGAACGATTTGACAGAGCCAGTCTTGTTCTTATGGTGCTTGATGCTCAGAATGAATTTTCCGAAGACGATAAGGCACTTCTCGGAATGTGTAACAATAAAAATACAGTAGTAATTATCAATAAAACTGACGGCGAAGTTAAAATTTCTGCCTGTGAACTTGAAAAATATACAAGTGCACCCATTGTTGAAATGTCCGCAAAAAACCGACGGGGTATAGATGACCTTACAAAAGCGGTTGAAAATGTTGTGGGTACTGCTGGATTTGACCCCTCTGCACCCCTTATTACAACGGAGCGTCAACGTAACTGCGTTGTGAAAGCGGCGGAAAATATACGCGAGGCTCTTGATGGTCTTGCAATGGGAATAACACCCGATGCCATAAACGTCTGTATCGACTGTGCTATCGAAAACTTATCTGTTTTAACAGGTGAAAAAGCGACAGAAACGGTAGTTACAGAAGTATTTAAAAACTTCTGTGTAGGAAAATAATTTGCGATATTTTGCGAGTAACTTGATTTAGTTCACTTGACGTACCTTTGTACGCCTACGCTCACTAAATCTGCGTTTCTCATCAAAATCTCACAAATTATAAAAAGTGGTATTATTTGATAATAAAACCCCGTCTGCATTGCAGATGGGGTTTTTAATTCGTAATTCGTAATGCTTAATTCATAATTGTAGGGACCTGCGGTCGGCATTTTAAAAATCGGCGTTAGCCCCTTTAATTACGTATTACGAATTATGAATTACGCATTTTATAAACTTCTCTTCTCGTTTCCCTCAAAAATCCTTCAAAATCTTCGTTAGTAAGGTTATTGGGATAACTTAAAATCATAAGCGGCACACTCTCGCCGTTATGGTATGAGGGTTGAATGTAATCATATGAATTAACTTTAAAGCCTAATCGGTCATAAAATTTAATTCGTTTTATTTGTTGCTCAGTTACAGGAGCTTCCGCTTCAAGAATTATGGGCTTATTGTATTTTTCTTTTATTAAGTCAATTGCTTTTGAACCATAACCGCCACCCCGTTTATCCTCATCAATGGCAATATGCTCAATATAAACAAACTTTTCAAAAAACCATAAAGCGGTGAACCCAACGGCGATAT
>JAZNVE010000161.1:0-2136 GCA_045592665.1 Acutalibacteraceae bacterium | reverse complement strand
CATTCAGTAAGTCCTGAGCGAAGCAGGTCATCAAGAAACCTGTCGAGAACAATAATGGCTTCATCCACCATAAGCCCTCTTAAATCGCAACGATTATTTACCTGCATGGATGCACGACTTTCACCCGAAACTCTACCTATACTAACCTGTTTTTTAGTTTTATTCTCTTTTTTAGGCTTATCAACAAGGCGTAAGGCTTCTTCCTTAACTCTCATTTTAAGCATACCTGTGGCAATTTCCACATTACCCTTTTTATCCTTAAGTGCGGTAACGCTGGCGTTTTTACCTATGGTTTTGCAAAATACGGTATCGCCTATTTCAAGGGCTCTGGGCAAGGTGTAATCGTCATTGTCATCACTATTGTCAAAAACAGGGTTAATGGCGCTGTTTATTGAATCAAGATGTGAATTCACCGTGCTTTTTGCACGTCTTGCAAGGTCAGCGGCGTTTTTCGTTTCCTTCGCTTCTTTTTTCAGCTTTTCAACCTCGTTCAGAAGTGCGTTAGCCTCTCGCCTTGCGTGTTCAACTATTCTTAATGCTTCGCCCCTGGCATTCTCAATCTCTCTTTCGTGCCTGAACTGAGCATCCTTAAGAAGATTTTCCGCCTTTTGTCTGTCTTTGTTAGCCTGAGCAGTAATTTCACGGGCTTTGGTATGCTCGTCCTCCATTTCAAGGCGGCTTTTTTCGAGCATATCAACCACGTCTTCAAATCGCACGTTTTCAGAGGAAACAAGCTCCCCTGCCCTATCTATAATACTCTTATCAATACCCAATCTTTCAGATATGGCAAAAGCATTTGAACGGCCGGGAATACCAATAAGGAGTCGATAAGTAGGTCTTAAACTATTTACATCAAATTCACAGGAGCCGTTTTCCACTCGTGGAGTTTGAAGCGCATAAGCCTTAAGCTCCGCATAATGTGTTGTTGCGGCAATTTTGGCACCTTGAAAATGTAGTTGCTCCAAAATAGCCATAGCAAGGGCAGCACCCTCAACGGGGTCCGTTCCTGCCCCCAGCTCATCAATAAGCACAAGGGATTTTTCGTTGGCTTTTTTTAGAATATTTACAATATTGACCATATGGGATGAGAAGGTTGAAAGAGATTGTTCAATACTCTGTTCATCACCTATATCCACAAGTATGTTGTCATAAACGCTTACTTTACTTTCATCGGCAGTGGGTATCATAAGTCCCGATGCCGCCATTGCAGATAAAAGCCCCACAGTTTTAATAGCTACGGTTTTACCTCCCGTATTTGGGCCTGTTATTACAAGTGTGTCAAAATCCGAACCCAGTCTTATATCCGTTGCTACAACCTTTTTGGGGTCAATAAGCGGGTGTCTTGCTTTACGTAAATCCGTTACCCCCCTATCATTAAGCACGGGTACTGATGCCTTCATCTGATATGCAAGGTGGGCTTTACAGAAAATAACGTTAATTTCAACGGCACTTTCGTAGCTTCCCTTTATTTCTTCCAGAAAGTTTCCCGCTTCAACTGAAAGCTCATAAAGAATACGTTCTATTTCCTGAGCCTCTTTACCTTTTAAAACCCTGATGTCATTATTTGCTTCAACTACCCCTGCAGGTTCAACGAAAACCGTAGCACCCGTAGATGATGTATCGTGAACAAGACCTGAAACAGAGCCTCGGTGTTCACTTTTTACAGGTACAACATATCTGCCGTTACGCTGAGTTATAATAGCATCCTGCAAAACAGATTTAAGACTCTGTGAACGAATCAGTTTTTCAAGCTGGTCGCGAACACTGTTTTCTTTATTTTTTATCTGTCGGCGTATGGCTGCGAGCTCCGGTGAAGCATTGTCGCTCATTTCATCCTCGGATAAAATAGCCACAGTTATCTTATCTTCAAGATATTTATTTGGCATCAATGAATTGAAGTATATATCAATGCTCAATTCATTATGACCGCTGTTACTGCGCCACTCACTTATAGAGCGTACTGCCCTTACGGTACTTGCAATATCAAGAAGCTCTTTCATTGAAAGAACACCGCCTGCAGCGGCTCTTGAAAGGGAGTTTGTAACATTTTTAAGACCACCGAAAGACGGTCCCCCGTGTTTTGCAAGTAATATGTAGGCATCCTCCGTCATTTTCATAAGACGGAGCGCCACGTTT
>JAZNVE010000160.1:0-2031 GCA_045592665.1 Acutalibacteraceae bacterium | reverse complement strand
TAGATATTGATGTTCCTGATGAAGTTATCGTAAACAGAATGTCCGGTAGACGTGTATGTAAGGCTTGTGGTTCTTCTTATCACATTGAAAATAAGAAGCCAAAGGTTGAAGGCGTATGCGATGCTTGTGGCGGTGAGCTTCAGATTCGTAAGGACGATGCTCCCGAAACAGTTCTTGACAGACTCAATGTTTATCACGAACAGACCGAGCCGTTAAAGGATTACTACGCAAAATGCGGTAAGCTCCGTAGCGTAGAGGGTACAGCTCCCATTAAGGAGATTACCGCATCAATCCTTAAGGTATTGGAGGATTAAGCATGATAGTGCTTAAAAGCGAAAAAGAAATCAGGCAGATGCTTGAAGCTTGCAGGATTTCTGCAGAAGCACTTAAAGTAGCAGGGCAGGCAGTTGAACCGGGTGTTTCAACCTGGGAAATTGACCGCATAGCCCGAAAATATATCGAGAGCAAGGGTGCGAAACCTACTTTCCTCGGATATAACGGCTTTCCTGCTGCGGCATGCATTTCCATAAATGACGAGGTTATTCATGGTATTCCCGACAAATCACACATCATAAGAGCAGGCGACATAGTAAGTATCGACCTCGGAGCCTGTATCAACGGTTTTACCGGTGATAATGCCGCCACTTTCGCTTGCGGAGATATTTCTGCAGAAGCGAAGCGGCTGATAGAAACTACCGAAGAGAGCCTTTATGTGGGCATCAGAAAGGCAGTTCCCGGCGGCAGACTCGGTGATGTGGGTAGCGCGATTCAAGCCTATTGCGAAGAACGTGGTTACGGAGTTGTAAGAGAATACACAGGGCACGGCGTAGGAGCCGCACTTCATGAAGACCCGGCGGTGCCTAATTACGGTACTCCCGGCAGAGGAGTTCGTTTGGTGCCGGGCATGACAATTGCCATTGAGCCCATGATTAACGAGGGTAAGGCATCTGTTAAAACATTGTCCAACGGCTGGACGGTAAAGACAACCGACGGCAAGCTGTCCGCTCATTTTGAGCATACAATTGCTATAACAAGCAGCGGACCGTTAATTATGACAAAGATTTAAAAAACAGACAAATAACAAAATTAATCAGGGAGGTATTTGTTATGTCAAAAGACGATATGATCGAAGTTGAAGGTACTGTTATTGAAGCATTACCTAACACAACATTTCAGGTTGAACTTGAAAATGGTCATAAAATTTTAGCCCACATTTCCGGAAAACTCAGAATGAATTACATTCGTATTCTTCCGGGAGATAAGGTTACAGTGGAAATGTCACCCTATGACCTTACACGTGGACGTATCACATGGCGTTCGAAATAATAAAAGGCAAAAGCTGAATTTTAGGAGGTATTCTAATGAAAGTCAGACCTTCTGTCAAGAAAATTTGCGAAAAGTGCAAAGTAATTAAACGTAAGGGAAAAATCATGGTTATCTGTGAGAATCCCAAGCACAAACAGCGTCAGGGTTAATCCCTTACGCAAACCATTATTTGGAGGTGCAACTGACAAATGGCGCGTATTTCAGGTGTTGATTTACCCAGAGATAAAAGAGTCGAAGTTGGTCTTACCTATATTTTCGGTATAGGTCCCAAGACAGCTAATGACATTATCGCAGCTACAGGTATTGATCCCGACACAAGAGTTAAGGATCTTACAGAAGATGATGTAGCAAAATTACGTGAGTATATTGATCACAACGTAAAGGTCGAAGGTGACCTTCGTCGTGAAACAGCTTTCGATATCAAAAGACTTGTAGAAATTGGTTGCTATCGTGGCGTTCGCCACAGAAAAGGCCTTCCCGTAAGAGGTCAGCATTCAAAAACATACGCTCGTACTCGTAAAGGTCCCAAGAAAACAATAGCTAACAAGAAGAAATAAGTCGAAGGAGGTATTAGAATGGCTACAAAAGCTACCGGCAAAAAAGTCGGAACACGCAAGCGTCGTGAGCGTAAAAATATTGAACGCGGTGCGGCTCATATCCAATCCACCTTCAATAACACGATAGTTACAATTACCGATACTCAGG
>JAZNVE010000159.1:0-8532 GCA_045592665.1 Acutalibacteraceae bacterium | reverse complement strand
AAATTATTGTTCCCACTGATGCAGTTGAAGCCGTAAAGAAAGATGTTCTTTTCGCAGAATCAACCGGTCTTGGCGATGCCACAAAGCAAGGCACACCCGCACCCGCAAAAAAGAAAAAAGCAGACCCGTGCTGTGAATGATTAATATAAAATCAAGGAGTTATCCGCGAGGATAACTCCTTAGTTTTATGCCTTTATTTTACATATTGCTTTTTGTTTGCAAAGTAATAAATAAGTATTCCTGCTCCTATTCCGAGTGCCGTTGTCACAACGCTTGTTAAAACTCCCGCTGCGGTACTCAAAGCAGGTAAGAACAGTATTGCAACGTTAGATATCACGCTTACAAAGCCCCATATACTGCTACCTAAAATAACGCTTCCCACAAGGCTAAATCTTTGATATTTATCTTTAATAACAAAGGCTACGCCGATTAAAATGCCCCATTTCAGAACGTGTATTACCGCGTATATTGCCTGAGAAATTGCAAGATAAATATAAGTATCCAATCCGCTGAGTATCGGTACAATAAATGATGTAGCAAGACTTAAAACAAAGGTTAAAATTCCGTAACCCGCTATAATAATTGCAGGAATAAGAAGGTTAACTTTATATGCCTGTGTATCTGCCTCAAATTCCTTTTCTGTAAATGAGGAAATATATTTAAAGAAGAAAATCGCAACAATAACCTCAAGGACAAAATATATAATTCCGCCTATGCCATTACCGCCACTCAGAACAAGGCTCTGTATCGCATAATCCTCAATAGGTAAAATTGCAAGCAACCCATAGGTGAATGTTACAACAATGTTAAGCACTACTTGGGCTATTGTACCTACGTAGACACTCATTATAAAGCAAAGCTTCTTTTGTAATCCCTTACATACAAGGCTGAATAAAACTATAACAACCACGTAAGAAATACTGCCGACAAATGAACTGATAATATTTAACACATCGGTGACCTGATACGAAATACCTAAATTACTCATCAAAAACGGATTTAAAATCGCAATTAGTGTGGATGGTAATCCGCTTACAAGTCCTGCTACTACCATAGATATAGGTAACATTATCATCGGTAATTTGTTGTTTTGGTCTTTTGACATAACACACATCTCCTTTTGGTTTGTTGTAAATTTTGTCTTTTCGGGCTGGGCAAGCCACAGCCCCTACGGTGGGTGGTTGTTCTATCCGACTTCACCGTAAGGTACGCATATATGCGTACCGCTGAGGTAACGTACATCCCTTTGGTTTGTTGGTTAGGGAGGTTTACTCACCTTACTTGCGGGACGGATATATCCGTCCCTTACGGGAGGTTGTTGTTCTCTGTAACAGGAGACCAACCGCAAGAGAACTACCCACCACCGCTCCGATTAAACATATCAAGAGCAAAAGCAAATCACACGCTTTAAACCAAACTTTACAATAAAGTTGTTTCAAGGCGGTCCCCCTTCCTATTTGCTAAGCAAACAGGGATGATAGGCTTCGCCCTTATGCTTTTTTATTTGTTTTTTCAACTTCGTATCTGTTTAGAAGTATGTAGATAACTATTGCTACGGGGATTGCTAAGAGATATTGAGGAACATATAACGAAATACAAAGCAAATTATCGAGAATTTTGTTGTTTAGTAAACCTGTAAAGATATCATTATACAACCAACCATATAATATACCTTCCATTATCATAACGAAAGGTTCAAATAAGGCGATGGAAAATAGTGCACTGCCAACAAACGTAAGTTTTTTATAACTTCCTTTACTTGCAAGTGCACAAACAAATAACAATCCGTAAGATATCGCATAAACTATTAACCAAGCTACACGCCACGCAAAATTATCTCCCCACTCACCGAATAAATCCGTTAAGCCTCGCGCAAATATAACATTTAATGCACCATTTATTAAAAATGCTGCAAACATATATATCGCCATTAAAACAGCAGGAACAACCAATTTGCTGTTTTTGCTCTTTATCAGACGATTAATCTGATATTTTTCAGATGCAACAAACCACAGAAGAGAAATTACCGCACAGGGCAAAATACCGATATATTGACTTATAACATTTGCAGTATAAAAAATTTCGAAACTATCATAGTCATGATAACCCACTGCATAAAGAATAATATATCCTATAATAACGAGCAATATTCTAACAAGAAAATGCCCCATCAATCCTGCATATCCACTTAAAATAAACCTAACTTTTTTATTTATTCCCTTACAACACAAAGAGAACAACGACATAACCAAAAAATATGTAATAGTTCTTAAACCAAATTCTACTATAAAGGATATGTAGATATCTAAATTCAATGTACCGTAAATTACAGTTTCAGATAAACCTCCTACTAAAAGAGCCATAACGCCCGCTATCACAACCGCCACCGGCAACAATATGTACGGCACAACACCTCTTTTTTCCTTTTTGGGTTTAATTGGTTCGTCGGGGGCTCGTTTGTATTCAATTTTCGGAGCAGGGGTTGAATCTATAGGAGGCAAAGAGCCTGAGAAACCGGACATCTTTTCGTATTTTGTTGCGTGGTATTCGCGGTTTATCCCATGTTCTAAAGGTTTTGTATCTGCCTGAGCATTATAGTAGTATAACGGACTATTTGTGTCATATTGTATTGGCTCTTTCATTACGGGTGCCTGATTCACCTGCTCATCTTTGAGTCTTTTTCCGCAAACCTCACAAAAAACGGAGTCCCCTGCAATATCATTACCGCAATATCTGCAAAACATATCCACATCTCCTCAATCAAAAATCGTTTTTGCTATATCCGCACTCATTTTTGCGTCTTTGGCGTAGAAATCAGCGCCGATTTTCTTTGCGTATTCGGGTGTTAACACTGCACCACCGACCATAATTTTACAATCCGCATTTTCTTTCTTCAATTGTTTTATGGTTTCTTCCATTGACGGAAGTGTGGTTGTCATAAGTGCCGAAAGCCCCACAAGTTTTATATTGTTTTCTTTTTGTGACTTTACTATTTCTTCGGGTGGTACATCCTTACCCAAATCGAGCACCTCGTAGCCGTAATTTTCAAGGACGGTTTTAACGATATTTTTACCTATATCGTGTACATCCCCCTTAACGGTTGCGAGAATAATTTTACCCTTACTCTCTTTATTACCGCCCTCGTGTTTCATTTTTTGTTTGATTACATCAAAGGCAGCACCTGCCGCATCGGCAGAGCGTATAAGCTGGGGTAAAAATAATTTTCCTTTTTCGAAATCCTCCCCTACCTTATCAAGGGCGGGAATAAGAATTAAATTTATAATTTCATCGGTGGATTTATCCTTCAACAAATTGCAGGTCAATTCTCCGCTTTGATTTTTCAAACCCTTTTCAATCGCCTCGTTTAAGGTGATTTCCTTTTTATTCTCTTCTTTTTTCGTTTCGCCAGAAAAAGAGGAAATATAATCAACTGCACCAATGTCAAAACCCTTAAGCACTCTGAAAGCCCTTACTGCATTTATCATCGGTGCACTATTGGGGTTCATTATAGGTAAATCAAGTCCGTTTTCAAGGGCAAGTGTAACGAATGCAGTATTTACAATCTCCCTTTGGGGCAAACCGAATGAAATATTTGAAACACCAAGAGTTGTTTTAACACCGAATTTCTCTTTAACTTTTTTCATTGCTTCAAGAGTGATTTTCGGAGCATCCTGATTAGCACTGACGGTCATTGTAAGACAGTCTATAATAATATCCTCTTTGGGTATTCCTGTTGCCAAGGCTCTGTTTATAATCTTTTCGGCAATATTTACTCTTTCCTCGGCGGTTTCTGGTATACCCTTTTCGTCTAAGGTGAGTCCTACTACTGCCGCACCGTATTTTTTAGCCAGGGGCAATACGGTATTCAAGGATTTTTCTTCACCGTTTACAGAATTTATAATGGCTTTACCCGTATAAACTCTGAGAGCATTTTCTAAAACTGAGGGTGAAGTGGAGTCAAGTTGCAAGGGAAGTCCTATTGACCCCTGCAAAGAACAAATGACGTTTTTCATCATTTCCTTTTCGTCAATACCGCTGTGACCCACATTTACGTCGAGTATTTCTGCCCCCGCATCCACCTGAGAAAGTCCCTCATTAAGAATATAATCAAGGTCGTTTTCCTCAAGGGCTTGTTTGAATCTCTTTTTACCCGTGGGATTTATTCTCTCCCCTATTACACGGGGTTCATTAAGCACAACGGTTTCGTTTACACCGCTTACTACGTCGGTAATTATATTTTTACGGACACCTTTTGGGGTGTCTTTTATTTTTTCTTTAAGTGTTTTTATGTATTCGGGGGTTGTTCCGCAACATCCGCCCATAATACTGACACCCATTTTATAAAATTCGCTCATATACTCTGCGAATTCATCCGCTCCCATAGTGTAACCACCGGTTTTCGGGTCGGGAAGTCCTGCATTGGGCTTAACTATAACGGGAAGTGATGAATATTTCAAAAATTCATCAACCACACTCTTTAGTTTATCGGGACCTAAGGAGCAATTAAGACCTACTGCATCCGCACCCGCCGCTTTCAAAGTAACCCCAACGGCGGAAGGAGTGCTTCCGTTCATTGTAAGTCCGTTTTCATCAAATGACAGTGTTACAAAAACGGGCAAATCCGTATTTTCTTTAACTGCAAGTAACGCAATACGTGCCTCTTTTAAATCCGTAAAGGTTTCAAGGCAGACTAAGTCAACACCCGCTTTTTTACCGCAAAGGGCAACTTCCTTAAAGGTTTCGTAAGCATCCTCAAAAGTAAGATTTCCCGCGGGGTAAAGTAATTCGCCCGTTGTACTTACATCGAGGGCAACAAGGGTTTCAGTTCCCTCTGCCGCTTCTTTTGCAAGTTTTACCGCCTGATTAACACATTCCTCAACGGTATACGGTGCCCCTTTTAGTTTAAATGCGTTTGCACCAAAGGTATCCGCCATAATAATATTGCTACCCGCATTTATATATGACCGATGTATCTCTTTTACCCATTGGGAATGGCTGAAAACAGCAGAAGCCGAGTCTTCACTCGGCTTCAGTCCTTTTTTTATAAGCTCAGTACCAAAACCGCCATCGAGAAAAATTATATCTTTTTTCAGCAGTTCACTAACTTTCATAAAATCACTTCTTTATAAATGTATCCTTCATATCCGAAGATGCGAAATCTTCAAGGGGTAAATATACCTTTTCCCCTGTTAACTGACTTTTATATATGGCGAGTACCATTTCAAGGGCACGTTTACCCGCATACAAGTCCACATAGGGTTGCGTTTTATTCTTAAGTGCCTCTATTATATTATAATACAGGCTCTTGTGACCGTTGCCGTATACATTGGGGGCTTTCTCTTCAATATCCCTTTTGTACTCGTCGTCGGAAACTTCATCTTTAAATTTCCAAACGTCAACAGTCGAAGCATTCATACCACCAAGACGCACCATACCGTTTTCGCCAAATACACAAAGTGTTTCCTCAAGGCTTTCAACTGTATTCACAGTGCCTTCAATAGTAGCCACCGCACCATTTTTAAAGTTGACAACCGCAACGCCTATATCTTCGGCTTCAATATAGGGGTGTTGATGATTTCTTACCGAGCCGTAAACGGACTCAACCTCATCACCCATCATCCACCTGAGAAGGTCAATACCGTGAATACATTGGTTCATTAATGCACCACCATCCGATGCCCATTTACCGCGCCAATCATCCTGATTATAATAATCCGCATCACGGCACCAACGAATATGTACACTACCGTGAGAAAGTTTACCGAATCTATTATCATCAATTGCGTGACGCAGTTCCTGAACGGCAATATTAAACCTGTTCTGGTGGCAAACCCCCGCGGTAACACCGCTTTTTTCGGCGGCGGTAATTACACGGTCCGCCTCGGCAATACTCATAGCCATGGGTTTTTCAACCATAAAGTTATAACCATTCTCTGCACAGTACAAAGCAATTTCACCGTGAGTACCGCTTATGGTGGCTATTGCCGTAATTTCGGGTTTGATTTTTTGGAGCATCTCTTTATAATCCGAAAAAATCTCCGCATCAAGATTGTATTTTTCTTTTAAAAGCTGTGCTTTTTCGGGTACTATATCGCATAATGCCGTAATTTCAAGGTTATTATGTATTGCCGCTTTTATATGGCTACCCGATACTCTACCACAACCAATAAGAGCATATTTCATAAAATCACATCCACGTGAAAAAACTTTGGTTTCAGAACTTTCTCCAAACCATTTTATTTACAACACCCGTATAACTCTGAATGATTTTAACCACCTTTGTTGAAACATTTTCTTCAACATAATAAGGTACGGGGATACCGTAATCGCCGTTTTCATTCATATCAACTGCAGTTTCAACCGCCTGTGTAAGTGAGTTTTCATCAATACCCGCAAGAATGAAACACGCTTTATCGAGTGCTTCGGGACGCTCAGTACTTGTTCTGATACATACGGCGGGGAAGGGTTTACCCACGGAGGTGAAGAAACTTGATTCCTCGGGGAGTGTACCGCTATCGGAAACTACCGCAAAAGCGTTCATCTGTAAATTATTGTAATCGTGGAATCCCAAAGGCTCGTGACGAATAACTCGTTTATCAAGTTGGAATCCGCTTTCTTCGAGTCTCTTTTTACTTCTGGGATGGCAAGAATAAAGAATGGGCATATCATACTTTTCGGCAATTCGGTTTATTGCGTTGAAAAGTGACAAGAAATTCTTTTCGGTATCAATATTTTCCTCTCTGTGAGCAGAAAGAAGAATATATTTTTTCTTTTCAAGACCTAATTTATTAAGAATATCTGATTTCTCAATATCGGGAAGATTTGCGTGAAGAACCTCCGCCATAGGTGAGCCTGTAACGTAAGTACGTTCTTTGGGTAAACCGCACTCGTGAAGATATCTTCTTGCGTGTTCACTGTAAGCGAGGTTTACATCGGAGATAATATCAACAATTCTTCTGTTTGTTTCTTCGGGAAGGCACTCGTCCTTACATCTGTTACCTGCTTCCATATGGAAAATCGGAATATGAAGTCTTTTTGCAGGAATAGCGGAAAGACAGGAGTTAGTGTCACCAAGAATAAGAAGTGCATCGGGCTTAATCTGTGCCATAAGCTTGTAGGAGCAATTAATAATATTGCCAACTGTTGCACCTAAGTCGTCACCAACTGCATCCATATAAACTTCGGGAGCATCAAGTTTTAAATCCTTGAAGAAAACACCGTTAAGATTATAGTCGTAATTCTGACCCGTGTGAGCAAGTACGCAGTCAAAATATTTACGGCATTTATTTATAACCGCCGCAAGTCTTATAATCTCGGGACGTGTACCCACAATAATGAGAAGTTTTAATTTGCCGTTATTTTTAAAAGAAACATCGGAATAATCAAGTTTAATATCCATTATTCTACCACCTCAAAGAAAGTATCGGGTTTGTTGGGGTCAAACTGTTCATTCGCCCACATTACGGTAACTAAATCTTCACTATCGGAAAGATTTATAATGTTATGGGTGTAACCGGGGAGCATATGCACCGCCTCGATTTTTTCACCGCTTACCGGGAAATTAAGCACCTCGTCAGTATCGATTTTTCGTTGCTGAATAAGACCCTTACCCGAAACAACAATGAAAAACTCCCACTTAGTGTTATGCCAATGCTGACCCTTTGTAATACCGGGTTTCGAAATATTAACGCTTATCTGACCGCATTTTTCGGTTTTAAGAAGTTCGGTAAAACTGCCTCTGGGGTCAACATTCATTTTTAAGGGGAAAGAAACTTTTTCTTTGGGAAGATAGGAAAGATAGGTTGAGTAAAGTTTCTTTGCAAATGAGTTATAGGGAATCTCTGGCATTACTAAATTCTGAGGTTGATTTTTAAAAGAATCAAGTAAATCAACTATTTCACCCAATGTAACTTTATGTACAATGGGGCAATAACAGAATTTTCCATCGGCAGTATCTACGGTATCAAGACCCTCATACTCACATCGGTGAGCCTCACCCTTTAAAATACTAAACATTTCGTCAACAAGGTCGTCGATATAAAGAAGTTGAAGTTCAATTGCTCTGTCATTAACCTGAATGGGTAAATCATTGGCAATATTATTGCAAAATGTAGCAACTGCACTATTGTAATTAGGTCTGCACCACTTACCGAAAAGGTTGGGGAAACGGTAAACGTAAACTTTTGCACCGATTTCCTCGGAGTATTTAAAGAATAAATCCTCCCCTGCTTTTTTGCTCTTACCGTATTCACCCTCGGCATATCTGCCAACGAGGGTTGCCTGTAACGAGCTTGAAAGCATAACGGGGCATTTATTGTTATATTTTTTAAGATTTTCAAGAAGCTCGCTTGCGAAACCGAAATTACCGTTCATAAAATCCTCGGTGTTTTCGGGTCTGTTCACACCTGCAAGGTTAAAAACAAAGTCCGCTTTCTTGCAATATTCCTCAAGAAGGCTTTTTTCGGTATCAATATCGAATTCATAAATAGTGATATCACTATCAATTCCTCTTGACTTGTCCTTACCCTCTGC
>JAZNVE010000158.1:0-5074 GCA_045592665.1 Acutalibacteraceae bacterium | reverse complement strand
GTGCTTGACGGTATGGAAGATTTAGTAAAACGTCTCAAGGTTGCGGGTTACAATGTTTATTTGCTTTCAAACGCAACTCCACGATTTTTTGACCGATATCTTGATATACCTGCTATTTCGTTGATGGATGGTATGTTTATTTCCTGTTTGTACAAACTTCTTAAACCTCAACCCGAGATTTACGAAGCTTTTTGCAATAAATTTTCCCTCAAAGCTGAGGAATGCTTTTTTATTGACGATGTTCCCGAGAATATTAAAGGTGCCGTTGATTACGGTATGAGCGGTTTCGTTTATAAAAAAGATATAAATGCACTTGAAGTTGCTTTACGTGACAAAGGTGTGAATTTTTAATTACGGAGGATATTATGAAAAAGATATTTGCATTATGTTCCCTTATTATTTGCGTTTCTCTTGTGTTAACAGTATTCGTTTCCTGTGGTAAGGACACGGATAATAATGACGATCAGACTAATGAAAGTAACATAGTTTCTGTTACAAATGGTGACTTCGTTTTCAGTGCCGAGGTTGGTGCGGAAAATACAGTTATCAAAAACAATGGCGAAGAGTATCAGGTTCTTAATTATCCTACAAATGCAGGATATGCTTTTGATTTAGCCTATGCTAAATCTCACGCGGAGTTTTTGGATATGAACTTTGACGGTGAGCCTGACTTTTATATTGCAGTATCAGTTAACGGCGATACTATTTATTACTACTGTTGGCTTTTCAATGCCACAACAAAGAAATTTGATTTCTCTGTTTCTCTTTCAGGCTTAACAAATATTTCTGTTGATGCAGAAAATCAGGTTATTTATTCAAGTAACACAATTAACGGCGAAACCAAAATCGCTGCTTATGTATGGGCTAACGGTCAGCTTTCCTTGAAAGAAGTATATGACGATGAAGAGGATACCATTCCTCCCGAGGTTACAGAAGCTGCACAGCAGAATGCTATCGGCACAGTAACAAAGCCTGAAAAGACAACCACAGCTTCTTCACCTAAAACAACAAAAGAGGATAAAAACAATCCGTCTACAACCAAGGATTCATCAACTACAACAAAGGAAAATAAACCCCTTAATACTACAACTACCGCACCAAGAATGGAAGGTATTGAGATTCAGACGGGCGATATTAACGACGGTTGGTATTAATATAAAGGAGAATTGAAATGAGCGAAAATATTATTAATGAAACCGTTACAGAAGTAACTGAAACATCAGAAGTAAAAAAGGAAGAAACTAAATCCAAAGGCGGAGAAATGAAGTTTTTCAGAAATTGTTCTGCATCACTTAAACGTTTTTCTATATTGCTTTTTGTTATCAATATTTTCCTTGCAATTACTTTTGTTGGTGTAGGTACAATAGTTTTGGGTGTTTATGTTGGCTTTGATTTAATAGCGCTTATAATACTTCCTATTATTACATTTTTAATCATACTCATTGTTCTTGCAAGATTTCTTTCTGCTATTGTTTATGGCTTTGCGGAAATTATTGAAAAAGCAGAAAAATAATTTTTGCATAATTATTAAAAAAATATACACTTTTACTTGACAAATAAAAATTAGAGGAGTAAAATACCCCTATCTTTTAATTGCGAGGTGAAACAGATGTTTTATAGCTTTAATAAACGATTTTATTACTATACTATGGATTGTCTGTGTACTCCTCGTAAATGCAAGTAATTGCAACGAATTGTATATAGCCAGTCCGCATTCTGCTATGCTTAAAAAGTATATCGGTTTGCGGATTTTTTATTTGAAATATTAAGGAGTAATTTTTATATGTTATCTCAGAAAATGTTGGAATTAGGGAAAAAAAGTTCAGTTATACGTGAAATATTCGAATACGGTAGAGTCCGTAAAGCCGAAATAGGCGTTGAGAATGTTTTTGATTTCAGTTTGGGTAACCCCAGCGTACCTGCTCCTCAAAAGGT
Organism: Acutalibacteraceae bacterium; assembly: GCA_045592665.1. Classification (GTDB taxonomy): domain Bacteria; phylum Bacillota; class Clostridia; order Oscillospirales; family Acutalibacteraceae; genus DTU089. The sequence continues at coordinate 3,139 of JAZNVE010000158.1, read as the reverse complement.
TACGGATGTTATGAACAGGCTTATTGCCGAAACTCCCGCAGAGGTGCTTCACGGTTATACTTCCGGCCCCGGCGATTTGAAGGTAAGAACTGCAATTGCCGAAAATATAAAGACTAAGTTTCAGGTAGAAGCAAACCCCGGTCTTATTTATATGACCTGTGGTGCGGCGGCTTCTCTTACAATTACTTTGAATGCTATTGCAGAAGAGGGTGACGAAGTCATTGCTTTTGCACCGTTTTTCCCTGAGTATAGGGTTTTCGTTGAACAGTCAGGTGCTAAGTTCGTTCCCGTAAGTTGCAAAAACGATGATTTACAAATAGATTTTGACTTATTGGAAAAGAGTATTACCCCTAACACAAAAGCGGTTATTATCAATTCTCCCAATAACCCATCGGGTGTTATTGTTCCTGAAAAAGACGTTATTAAATTAGCGGCACTCCTTAATGAAAAACAAAAAGAATATGGTAAAGAGATTTTCCTTATTTCTGACGAACCGTACAGAGAATTGGTTTTCACAGGCGAAAAGGTTGCTTACATTCCCGCATATTATGATAATTCTTTTGTATGTTATTCATATTCAAAGGCACTTTCTTTACCCGGTGAAAGAATAGGTTACATATTTGTTTCTCCCACAATGAAAGATAGTTCAGATGTTTTTGCGGCGGTTTGCGGTGCAGGACGTGCTTTGGGTTATGTTTGTGCACCGAGCCTTATGCAGTACACAATTTCTGAGTGTCTCAATGATACGGCGGATGTTTCGGTTTATGAAGAAAACAGAAAGATTCTTTACGAGGGACTTACAGATATAGGATATACAGTTATTAAACCTGACGGTGCTTTCTATATGTTTGTGAAATCACTTGAAGAAGATGCTTATAAATTCTACGAAAGAGCAAAGAAATTTGAACTTCTCCTTGTACCGAGTGATGACTTCGGTTGTCCCGGTTTTGTAAGAATTGCTTATTGTGTAGATACAGATTTAATTAAACGTTCACTTAATGCATTTAAGGAACTTTACGAGGATTATAAAAATGACTGATTACGATAAAAAATTCCGCGAGGCACGTGAAACTATAAGCCGCGTTGATAAAGAGATTGCAAAACTCTTTGAAGAACGAATGAAAGCGGCGGTTGATGTTGCCGAGTATAAAAAAGTCAATGGCATCCCCATTGAAGATATGGTCAGAGAAAACCAACTTATAGAAACTAACAGTTCACTTGTTGAAAACGATGAAATTCGTTCGTATTACGTTAGTTTCCTTAAGAATACAATGAACCTTTCAAAGGACTATCAACATAAAATTATTGATGGTACCCGCGTTGCATTTTCGGGTGTGAAGGGCGCTTTTGCCGAAATAGCGGTAAAACGAATTTTCCCGGACTGTGTTCCCGTATCCTATCCTGATTTCAAATCTGCTTATAAAGCGGTTGAAAAGGGTGAGTGTGATGTGGCGGTATTACCTATTGAAAATAGTTATGAAGGTGACGTGGCGAGGGTTATGGATTTAACCTACTTCGGTAGCCTTCATATTAATGGTATCTATGATATGGGTATAGAGCAACATCTTTTTGGTATTCAGTCTGCAGAAAGCAAGACTATAAAAAAAGTTCTCAGTCATCCTCAGGCTCTCGGTCAGTGTGCGGAGTATATAGACGAAAAAGGATATGCTACTGAAGAGATGATTAATACCGCAGTTGCCGCTTCGGTTGTTGCACAAAAGCAGGACGATACCCTCGGTGTTATATGTAGCCTTGAAGCGGGTAATGAATATGGACTGAAACTTATTGACCGTAAAATTAATAAAGACAGTGCTAACACAACCCGCTTTGCGGTGTTTTCAAGAATAGCCCGTGATAATACACCCGACCTTAATAACTTTATAGTTCTTTTTACGGTTCGGGATGAAGCGGGTTCGTTGGGTAGAGCTGTTTCTGTTTTCGGTGAGTGTGGGTATAACCTTAAAGCGCTTAAGAGCAGACCTTCAAAAGATGTTATCTGGAACTATTATTTCTTCCTTGAGGGCGAGGGTCATCTTACACCCGAGGCAGAAAAAACAATGATTGAAAAACTTTCCGAAGTTTGCACTAATGTGCGACTTGTGGGACGTTACCCTAAAGAGCAATCAATATAAAAGGGGGCGGACGGTAAAACGTCAGGCTTATGATTATAACAGTAAAAACTTCAACAGGCAGTTACGATATAGTTCTTGAACGCGGAGCATTAAATAAATTAAGTGAAATCTGCGATGTAAAAAAACATGCACTTATTGTAACTGACGATGGTGTTCCTCAGGAGTATTCGCAAATTGTTTCAAAGCAGTTTGAAAACTCTGTAATTAAGACAATACCCCAGGGTGAAAAAAGTAAGAATTTCGAGACTTACAAAGAATTACTTGAAATTATGTGTGAAAATGATTTTTCACGTTACGATTGTGTTGTAGCAGTCGGTGGGGGAGTTGTGGGTGATATGTCGGGATTTGCCGCATCCACCTATATGAGAGGAATTACATTTTATAATATTCCAACCACACTTTTATCTCAGGTGGATTCTTCCATAGGCGGTAAAACCGCAATAGATTTCGGTGGTTATAAAAATATTGTGGGTGCTTTCTACCAACCTACAAAGGTTATAATTGACCCTGAAGTTCTGAAAACTCTCTCAATACGTCAATTTAATAATGGTCTTGCAGAGAGTATAAAAATGGGTGCTACCTCTGATGCATCACTTTTTGAACTTATAGAGAATAAGAATGCATATGATGAAATTGATAAAGTAATTGAAAAATCTTTACTTGTTAAGAAGGCGGTAGTTGAAGAAGACGAAAAAGAACAGGGATTAAGACGAGTTCTTAACTTTGGTCATACCGTAGGTCACGCAATTGAAACTGCAACAGGTTTAGGTGACCTGTTACACGGTGAGTGTGTTGCTCTGGGTATGTTGGCTTTTTCTTCGGTTAATGTTAGAACACGTTTGGTTGAAGTTTTAAAGAAATATTCTTTACCTTATACAATAAATATTACTCCCGAAGAGCTTACTAATGCTTTGCGTCACGATAAAAAAGCGGATTCGGTGGGAGTAAATGCCGTTGAGGTAAGTGATATCGGTAAATTCAATTTCACATTTGTTGAATTTTCAGAA
>JAZNVE010000157.1:0-2489 GCA_045592665.1 Acutalibacteraceae bacterium | reverse complement strand
ATCAAGAACAGCATCATACTGACTGTTTTAAGTCGTTTTAACATAGCTGTGATTTTTAAGTGTTTATAGAAAATCAAAAAGTTAATTCAGAACCTGTTTTGAGATAAGTTCCCCCGAAACTTGCTAATTTCATAAAACATTGAAAATCTAGCATATATAAATTGTTGAGAAGAAAGAGTTTTGGACAAATGTGGATTACGGAACTCTGTAGAACGGGTAGATACATTTTGTTCCTACCCATTTTCTACCCGAATTCCTATAATTTATCCAAAAGTGCCTTCACTCCTGTCACTGGGGGATAATATCCTGATATTCTATTGCTTTATGTGAAACAGGCTTGAAAATCATCATGTCACGGTTTCACAAAAAACGTGCTCATGTTTTTTTTAAACGCGACCGCGTTTTTTTAAAACATGACCGCGTTTTAAAAAAAGATGGTCATGTTTTAAAAAAAGATGGTGGTCTTTGGGGAAGTACCTTGGGTGAAAGGGTGAAAGTATGTTTATAGTCTCCTTTCACCTGGGGAGATTAGTATTCAGGAGGTTAAAACGCAGTGACGGGAGTGAAATCACTTTATGTATTTTCGCTTGATTTCTACCCATTTTCTACCCAATCATTAGCTAAGATATTTCCCTTACATCCTGGACCGTAAATTACCGGCTGAGTCCCTATATATAATAAGGTAAAAAATGAGGGACTTACGAACAAAAAATTATAACCCTGTCAAATAATGTTAAAAATGTATCATTTATAAAAAATAAATCTTTAGTTAAAAAAAGACTGGATTTAACAACCTGTCGCACTTCATGAAATAAAAGTAGACAAAGTCTATGCTTTTAAGCAACGATTAGTTAATGGGGCAATTTAACATTTCAACACACCTGAATATTTTTTTTAATATTTCCATTTTGTTGTGTTGAAATTTATCGTATATTTGCCACGTTAAACTAATTTAATTATGAAAAGCATAAAGTTTCGGGGGAACTTATCTCAAAACAGGTTCTGAATTAACTTTTTGATTTTCTATAAACACTTAAAAATCACAGCTATGTTAAAACGACTTAAAACAGTCAGTATGATGCTGTTCTTGATGGGAGCCTCAACAGGAGCAGCTTTCGCAGTGCCTGCAAACGGTGCTGACGACGTGAAGATTACACAGCAGAGTGAAACAGCAACTGGTACAGTAGTTGACGCTATGGGTCCAGTTATCGGTGCTTCTGTTGTAGTAAAGGGTACTACCAATGGTACAATTACCGACTTCGACGGTAATTTCTCTATCTCTGGTGTAAAGAAGGGTGCTGTCCTTGAAATCTCTTTCATCGGTTATGCAACTAAGGAAGTGGTTTGGGAAGGTAAGGCTCTTAACGTAACATTGGAAGAAGATACCCAGCAATTGGAAGAAGTGGTTGTAACCGCTTTGGGTATCAAGCGTGAGAAGAAGGCTTTGGGTTACGCTATGCAGGAAGTAAAGGGTGACGCTTTGGTGGCAGCCCGTGAAACCAACTTGGCTAACGCATTGTCTGGTAAGGTATCAGGTGTTCAGATTATCCGTTCTAGTAACGGTCCTGCCGGTTCTTCCAAGATTCAGTTGCGTGGTAGCAACTCTGTAACTGGTACCAACCAGCCGTTGATCGTTGTCGATGGTGTACCTTTGGATAACTTTACCGGTGCCGCTAACAACGACTTCTGGAATCCTTCATCGGATATGGGTAACGGTCTTTCGGATATCAACTCGGAAGATATCGAATCAATGTCTGTATTGAAGGGTGCTTCTGCAGCCGCCCTCTACGGTTCACGTGCGGGTAACGGTGTAATCTTGATTACTACCAAGAAGGGTGCCAAGAGCGAAGGTCTCGGTGTTACATTCTCTGGTTCTGTATCTATTGAGGACGTATTCATGAAGCCAGATCGTCAGACAATTTTCGGTCAGGGTTCTGAAGGCATCCATCAAGCTACTTCCGGTTCTAACTGGGGTCCTAAGATTGCCGGTCAAAGCTATACAGACTGGAATGGTCGTTCACAGACTATGCGGTATTATGACAACGTGAAGAATTTCTTCAGCACAGGTGTGAACTTGACTGAAAATATTGCATTCTCACAACAGTTCGGCAAGACTTCCGTATATCTTTCAGGAACTCGTTTGGATGATTTCAGCAAGATCCCGGGTGCAGAATACAGCCGTACCAATTTGATGTCTCGTATCGCTTCTACATTCGGTAAGGATGACCGCTGGAGTATTGATGCCAAGGTTCAATACATCTTGTCAGATGCAAAGAACCGTCCTATTTCCGGTCAAAGTTCCAACAACTATTTCTATACCATGTACACTATGCCGATTTCAATGGACATCACTGAATTCAAGCAGACAGTCAATCCTGAAGACGGTAAGATGTATTGGTGGCAGAAAGGTAGTGGTATGAACCCGTATTGGGCAGCAGACTATAATACTAACCAGGATAAGCGTAACCGTTTCTTGTTGAACGGATCGT
>JAZNVE010000156.1:0-4562 GCA_045592665.1 Acutalibacteraceae bacterium | reverse complement strand
TGGGTGTCCTTTTTTTTTTGTTATGTTGATATTTTATCCACATGACCGACGGGTTCCCGGGGCAACACACGCGACCGCCGCCGGTGGCGGAAACAGGGAGCGTTTGTTGGCGTAGCGGTCAAAATCAACAGCGACGAACAGGAGCGACCGTGGATTTTGGGCACCGCAAGAGGGCAAGATGTGGTTCAAATCCCATCTCCCCAACCAAAAATAAAGGATATCCAGTTTGGGTATCCTTTGTTTTTTATTATTGTTTATTTTATGGGATTTGAACCACCTCGCCGAAGGCGAACATAATCGGGTGTTCGCATAGCGAATGATGGGCAGAGCCCATCAAATCCCATCTCCGCAACCAAAAATAAAGGATATCCTGTTTGGGTATCCTTTATTTTTTGCAATACAAATATGACAATATTATCTCAATTCTGTTACAAGTATTCACAATGGGCTTATATTAATGTACTATTAATTTGTTAAAACACTTAATTAAAATTGAAAAATCTGCAGCAGAAAGGAAATGATTATGACACAAGAACAGTATTTGAAAAATTTATCAGTTCCGCAGGGTACGGTTGATGTCGTATTGGATACAGATGCGTATAATGAAATAGACGACCAGTTTGCTATGGGCTATATTTTGAAGTCTCCCCAGAAAATTTGTGTTAAGGGTATTTGTGCGGCACCTTTTTTGAATAACAGATCTACAAGTGCTGCTGAAGGTATGAATAAGAGCTATGATGAAATTATGCATTTGCTACAATTAGCAAAAAGAGAGGAATTAACACCGGTCGTTTTCAAAGGTTCAGAAAAATATTTACCCGACGAAGCAACGCCAATAGAATCACCGGCAGCAGATTTTATGGCAACTTTGGCTGATAAATATTCTCCGGAAAAACCTCTTTATATTATTGCCATCGGAGCTATTACCAATGTTGCATCGGCTATATTAAAAAATCCCGCGATGAAAGAAAATTGTGTGGTGATTTGGCTTGGTGGCCATGCTACATGGGAAACTTATGGTGCATTTGAGTTTAATATGAAACAGGATATAGCTGCCGCAAGAGTCGTTTTCGGCTGCGGTGTACCATTGGTACAGTTACCGTGTAAAGGCGTTGTGGATCATTTTGCAACTTCAAAATATGAATTACAGCATTGGCTCAAAGGAAGAAATGAGTTGAGTAATTATTTATATGAAAACACAGTAGAAGAAGCCGATTCTTATGCTGAGGGAAAGCCGTGGACCAGAGTTATTTGGGATGTTACTGCAGTGGCATGGCTATTAAATGATAATAATAGATTTATGAATGCAAGGCTTATTCCTGCTCCTGTTCCTGAATATGATGGAAATTACTCATTTAACCCAAACAGACATTTTATAAAGTATGTTTATGACATTAATCGGGATGCATTGTTTGAGGATTTGTTCAGAGTGTTGGGAAAATAAAACAATATTGTTATAAATTCATAACTATCTTGATATAAAAAAATGTAATGCTCGTTTCGATAGCGTTGCGGTGTATCAAAATACTACTTGATTTTCATTGATAAAGGATATCCAATCGGGTATCCTTTTTTGTTAACCAAATCACTTTATCCAAACATACCATCCCATAGTATTGACACATTTTGTTAATTTTTGTAGTATACTTTTATATTTAATACAAAGGAGAAATTATTATGTTTTGTAATATTTGCGGAGCACAATTGGATGACAATTCTGCTTTTTGCACACAGTGTGGTGCCCCTGTTCAAAATGTTGAAGCACCGGTTTTCGCCCCCATGGATGACCATCCCACCGAGCTTTTCAGCGAGGAGCCTGTTGCACAGGCAACACCCGCTTACGAAGCTACTCCCGCTTATGAACCCGAGTACGACCATCCCACCCAGCTTTTCAGCGAGGAATCTGTTGTGCAAGAAACACCTGCATATGAAGCTGTTCCTGCTTACGATGCTACCCCTGTTTACGAAAGCACTACTTCAGAGCCTCAGGATACTAACGCTTCACCCAAGAGCAGAAAGACCGCGTTGATTCTTTCAATCCTGTTGGGCTATGCGGGAATAAGCCGTCTTTATTTAGGTGCCAAAGGTGGCGTTTTAAGACTTATTATGTACATCATCGGTATTGTTTGTTCCGCAGTCTCTGCATACATTCCTCCGTTATTCATAGTTGCTCTTCCTCTTGTTATAATTTGTATGGTAGGCGGTATCAAGGATATTATTCGTTCCGCAAAGGGTACAATGGTTGACAAAGATGGTCTGCCCGTTACAAAATGGTAATTAAACCCTATAAATTTTCAACGTTGCGCTAATTTTCGCAACGTTGTTTTTTTGCTTGACAATAACATATCAAGGAATATAATAGTATATATATTTTTTATAGGATGCAAATTAATGAAACTTACTTTAAAACAAAAACGCCTCATCGTATTAGGTGTTGATTTACTTTTAATACTGTTTTTTATAGCCTTGATATTTGTTACACCGCATTTAATGGGTAAATTACCCGAGTGCTTATTAAGGGAGCTGGGACTCCCCTGCCTCGGTTGTGGCGGAACACGGTGTGTAAATGCATTTATACATTTCGACTTTATAAATAGCTTTATGCTTCACCCCTTCGCGTTTATAAGTATACTTCTTGCAATATATCTAATGATCGTTACACACCTCGCATGGGTTTTCGGTATTAAAAGAGTCCAAAAATATTTCGACACACTTATGCACCCGGCATATTCTTTTTCGTATCTCGGCTTATTCATTTTGTTCGCTGTATTACGATTCACACGAATACTGCCGACCCCCTGATATATTTCAAAAAAGCACAAAAAAACCCTTGACATAATTTTACATTTTTCGTATCATAATACTATGATTTTTTAACAAAGGAGTCTTAATAATGATTTGTCCTACATGCGGTTCACACTTAAATGATGACCTTAAATTCTGTACTCAGTGCGGTACCCCCCTCACCAACGCTGCACCTGCTACACCCTACGCACCCGTTGATGACAATCCCACAGAGCTTTTTACCGAAACACCCGCTTATGAGCCCTCAGTTGCTCAGGCAGATGTTTACCAGCCCAACACTGCTCCCGTTGCAGATGTTTATCAGCCCGGTGTTGCTCAGGCACCTTATGAAGCAGCGCCCGCTTACGAGCCGGCTCCTGCATATAATGCAACCACCGCTTACGATGCACCCGCTCAGTACGGTCAGGACTATGCTACATTTAATTCTGCACCCGTTGAGCCTGTTGAAGAAAAGAAGGGCGGAAAGCTTGGCTTAATTTTCGGTATTATTTCTTTGGTATTCGGTGTTATTTCTCCCATATGCTGTTGTTGCGGATTAGTCGGTGCGATTTTCGGTATTGTGCTTAGTCTTATTGCCGTTGTTACAGGTATCGTTGGTATTATTAAATCTAAGAACGGTAGCAAAGCCGGAAAGATTATGGCAATTATCGGTTTAATTTTTGGCGCGCTTGTCCTCGTTGCTTCAATCGGATACCTTATTTTCCTTCTCGTTGCCGGTGCCGGTGCAGCTATGACCATGGGCGGTGCGAGTATGTTCGATGAGTTCTCTTATATGTTCTAAATCAATAGTGGTTTAAATACAAGCATTCATCCCTTTGCGACAGATATTGTCACAAAGGGATATTTTTTTACTTTTTCACAAAAAATACAAAAGTATATTTACAAACACAAAGTTTTTTTGTAATATTATGATATACATAAAAAGAGGAGTTGTTATTATGTTCTGTCCTTCTTGCGGTGCTTTAATTGACGATGGTTTAACCATTTGCTCACAATGCGGTTCGACCTTAAGTAACCCTGCATTTCAGTCTTCATATCAATCTATGGAGGATCGTCCCACTGAGTTGTTTAACGATTCGCAGGCTTACCAGCCCGTTTCCGACTATGCTCCTGTACAAAATACATACCCGAATGCCGAATATAATCCCGCTTACACGAATGCACCGGTATATAACCAGGCACCCCCTGTTTATCAAAATGTACAGCCTATGTATAATCAATATCAGAATCCGCCTGCTTATAACCAATCGGGTTATATCGGTTACGCCAACCAATATGCAGGCCTTGAACGCCCCAAAAGAGACCCCGGTAAGGTTTGTGGTATTTTATCTTTAATATTCAGTATTATAAGCTACCCCCTTGTCATCGTTTACGGTCTCGGCATATATTTCTGGATAGCTGCCCTCGTTTTAGGCATTGTCGGTTCAAAGGTTTCAAAGAGAAACGGCTTCAAAAACGGAAAAGCCAAGGCGGGTATTATTATCACACTCGCACCACTGATTATTGCACTTATTGTTGCCGTAATTGCATTGTTGATTGCATTAGTAGTTTTTGTTATTGACTCAATGTGATTTTAACAATTTTTCACTCTTGTGTTAAAACAGTTGACATTTTACGCTAAAAAAATTAAAATATATACATAAAATTTTTGGAGGTATAAACTATGATTTGTCCTACTTGTGGTGCACAGATTGAGGATAATGTTGCTTTCTGTACACAATGCGGCACACCGATTCAAAGTGACCCTACACCCGCAT
>JAZNVE010000155.1:0-17295 GCA_045592665.1 Acutalibacteraceae bacterium | reverse complement strand
TCTCACATACTGATACCCTTTAATATGAGCAGGAACACCAATCTGATGAAGAATTTCGGTAATAACAACCGTTAAATCCTCCTGAATCTCAAGTTTATTGGAAATACCTACACCTTTCCAACTGGAAATCTGTACAATACGCTCCGCCATCATTTGTGGGTCAATTGGTTTAAGGAAATAATAATCCACCCCGCATTTGGTAATTTCTCGTTCGAAATTCGGGTTATCAATACCCGACATTACAATTATCAACGGTCTTTTTATCGGGTCCTTCACGTTAATACGTGATATTACCCCCATTGCATCAATATGTTGTAAAAAAGCATCCAAAATAATAACATCGGGGTGGGTTTCCTCATATAATTTCAAAACTTCCGCCCCGTTCTTTGCACACATCCTCACATCCATTTTATTGCTGCGAAGAACTGTTGCAAGCTTAAGAGTAGCATCATCCTTTTCATCAGTCAATAAAACAGATAAGTTGCTAACCATTCCGTAAACACCTCCTAAAAAAGTAAGACAATTGTATCATTTTAAGTACCCTATATCAAGGCACATCAACAAATATCGTGACTTTAAACAAATCTTTGAATTATTGAATAATTGTATAAAGTCGCTAAAATTTGTAATTTGTCCCAAAATGTCGAAACCTTTGTCGAATCTGACATTTGGTAAAAGCAAAATTCAAAAGACCATTTAATTATTTTTATAATTTATTTGCCATTTGCTATCTTTAACCGGTAACCCTTTCCGAATGTTTTTTACAGTAACCATTTATCATGTTATTAACGCTAAATACCCCCCACTACCGTAAATTTGGTTACATATTTATATGACCGTTTTTTCAAAACACTACATAAATTTTTTGAATTTTGTTAAATTTTACAAAAATTATACAAATTCGTATATTTTGTTGATAAAACAACACAATAGCAGAGGTTATAAAATAACCTCTACCTGTTTTAAAATGACAATTCAAATTATTTAGTACCTGTTTTATGGGGACAAAACATAAAATAAATACTTATAAATCAACCAAATTTGCCCTTTTGTTCGACAAATTGATTGATTTAACGACAAAAAAGTGATATCATCGTACAGTACGCTTACAAAAGGAGGCGATATATATGATAGATAAAGAAACCGCTAAGAAAATAGCAAACGAATATTACAGCGAGATACATTCATATTGCCTCTCTTACGCCCACTGCACCAAAAGTGAGGCGGACGATATAACTCAGGAGGTATTCCTGACATTCCAGAAAAAAGCAGACACGTTTAAAGATATCAATGTACGCGCGTGGCTTTTTAAAACGGCTAAAAATAAAACAAGGGAATATTTCAGAAAACAGAACAAAGCACAGAAATTAGTTCCGCTGAATCCCGACGAATTACCCACGGACGATATGTACGTTTATATTGACAAATACTTTGAAGACGCCGATTACGTTTCGGACGAATACATAGAAAAGTGCAAGGAGCTTATACTAAAATCACTTAACAAAAAGGAAATCGAGCTTTACACCAAGGTATTTGTAGAAAAGAAGAAATACAAACAAGTAGCCGAGGAAATGAACATAAGTGAAAAGAACGTAGCAGTAAGGGTATCAAGACTCAGGCAGAAGATAAAAACCTTGGCAAGCTTGTCATTGAGCGTATTCGGACAAGTAGTAATAAGGCTGTTTTTTATGTAAAAATTGACTTTTTTCAAATTTTTTTAAAAATTTTTAAAATTTTTTTGTAGTATTTTCAATATATTGTCATTATATATTGAAAGGAGGAAAAACTTTTCGGGAAAGGAGCGTTTTTTATGGATACCAATTATCAGGACAAAGACAGAGTAATTGAATATTTATCCGTTATACGTGATGCGGAAGTTAACAAACCGCCACAGGAATTGGACGAAGAATTAATTGAAGCCTGCGTCGGACTATTGCTGTATTTACAGGATAAAAACGCGGAGCTTACACCCGAACAAATCAACGAAGCGGTAGAAAAGATACCGTTCGTTGATACAGAAAAAGTAGTAAAACCAAAAAACAAAAATAAAAAAATCAATAAGTTTAAATTACTTCTGATTGCTGCGATTATACCCATTATATTAACAATATTGACCATTATGGCTATGGCGGATATAGATTGGTTACACTTTGATACATTAAAGGAAATGTTCCAGAGTGTAGCAAGTGCACCTGCTGGTGAAATATTCCACAAAGATGATACTGATTTCGGTAGAGTGGATGGAAACATTTTTTCATCACCCGAAGAATTTGCAAGGAAATATGATTTAAATATATTAGTACCCGGCAAAAACTTCACAAAATGCAAATTGGCTTATATTGCTTATATGCCATATACTACTGGTGATGAAATAGAAATAAGTTTTGAAAAAGCTGGTTTATATTATAGAATCTACACCTATGACGTCTTAGAACAGGAAATTAAAAATTTGCCATTTACACAGAAAGATATAAATGGTTTAAGTTGCTATATACTCAACCTGAGCGATGTAGGTCTTTATCAGGTTTACTTCAATCATAATGGGTATACCTACCGTATTAATCACAGCGATTTAGATGTTATAATCGAATTGATTGAAAATATGGAGGAAATAAAATGAAAACCAAAAAGCTTTTGGCTATGGCTTTAGCCCTTACTACCCTTTTAACTATATTTATAATGCCCGTAGGTGCTACGGAAGAACAAACTAACGAAGATATTGAAATCGTTATTATGAACGAGGATATTTCCGAAGAAACAAAAGCAAAAATATACGCTTACTACTCCGACCCCGACCACAACCACGAAAATACCGAAGACGGTGCTACAACCTACGGCTTAGTATGTTCTGTTATCGGACATAAAATCGAAACATCAACAACATATACAATTCAACACAAGGCTCGTGCAACTGCACCAAGATGCTTAAAAAAATCATATTTGTATGAAGTATGCACAAGATGTGATGATTACGAAAAATCAACAGTATTATCAAGTGGATACATCAACTGCTGTGCATAAAAAACTTTTAAACACCTTCAAACGATGGTTATTTAAAAACGAGTAAAGAATAGTAGTAACGCAAATAATGCAAATCACCCCACCCGCAACATCCCGTTGCAGATGGGGTGATTTCATATTTCGTTAACGCGAAGCCTATCATCCCTGTTTCGGCTTCGCCGAAACAGGGAGGGGTCCACCGTTCTGTTATCTTTATCTGCCTGTTGGTCAGAAGAAGCGTAAGGTACGCATCTATGCGTACCGCTGAGATAAAACTCATCTTTGTAGTGTGTTGTATAGTAAAACTTACTATCCTTACTCGCGGGACGGATAGATCCGTCCCTTACTGTGGTTTGTTGTTCTGACAAACCGAAGAATAGCCGTAAGTGAACTACCCACCACTATTTCATTTATCATTTTATACTTTTAAAAACATCCTTTAAAGAGGGATAAATCTGTTTAAACTTTTCGTATCTGTCGTTGTATCTTTCAACTATTTCGGGGGTGGGTTCCACTGTACCTTTAATATTTACAAACTTGTTGGTGCACTGGGATACATCGTCGTACGCACCGTCACCAACCATAGCGAGAACGGCACCGCCGAAACCGGGACCCTCCTCGGCGGAGGGAATATCAATAGGAATATTAAGAACGTTCGCCATTATTTTACGCCAGAGGGGTGACTTTGCACCACCGCCACAGAGGGTACTACGAGAAATATTGACTCCAGCTTCTTTGGCTATTTCGAAATTATCACGAACTGCAAAGGCTACGCCCTCAAGAACCGCCTGAATTATATCGGAACGCTTGGTATCAAGGCGCATACCGATAAGTACACCACGTGCATCCGTATCATTTATAGGGCTACGCTCACCCATTAAATACGGAAGGAAATACACGTCGTTTTTACCTAAAACATCGTCGGTTATGTTAATTTGCTCCGCCGCAAAATCATCAGTTTTTAAAATATCCTCGCAAAGCCATTTATTGCAGGATGCGGCAGAAAGAATACAACCCATAATGTGATAATCACCGTTTGCGTGACAGAAAGAATGAATTGCATTATTACTGAGAGCCGCGTAATCTTTACTTGAAACAAAGAACGTACCCGATGTACCGAGAGAAATATTACATTTACCGTCAACAACCGTACCCGTACCGATTGCCGCGGCGGCGTTATCCCCTGCACCGGCTACAACGGTAATATCACCAATTAAACCTAACTCCTTAAGAATTTCGGGAAGAATATTACCCGTTTTATCATAGCTTTCAAAAAGCTTGGGAAGCTGAACCTCGCTTATACCGCAAATTCCAATCATTTCTTCAGACCATTTCTTATTTTCAACATCAAGCAAAAGTGTTCCTGAAGCATCGGAAAAATCGATAGAATGAACACCCGTAAGACGATAATTCAAATAGTCCTTAGGTAACATAATTTTTGATATTTTACTGAAGTTTTCCGGCTCTTTATCCCTGACCCACATTATTTTAGGGGCGGTAAAACCCGCAAAAGCAATATTACCCGTAAGTTCAGCTAATTTTTCTTTGCCGACAACTTCATTTAAATACTCGGTTTCCTTAAATGTTCTGCCGTCATTCCAGAGAATCGCAGGGCGGATAACATTATCAGTTTCATCAAGTATAACAAGTCCGTGCATCTGACCGCCGACACCGATACCGCGAACCAAAGAAACATCAATATTTTCGGTTAAATCTTTTACTCCGTCAACAAGTGCAGTCCACCAATCCTCGGGATTCTGTTCGCTCCAAGCGGGGTTTGGAAAACTTACATCATAGGTTTTTGAAACTGAATTTACAATATTACCATCAGTATCAACAAGCAATAATTTCAAAGCGGATGTACCTAAATCCGCACCAATATAATAGTTCATAATAAACCTCCTGAAAGGAATATAAAACCATTATAGAATATGTTTTTTAATATTGCAAGTCAGTAAGTTACAGATTCAAGCTTTTGATACATTGTGCTCGCAAATATACCGAATCCACCCGTGGGATCATTTAAAAAGACGTGAGTCACTGCACCTATTATTTTATTGTTTTGCACTATGGGTGAACCGCTCATTCCTTGTATAATACCTCCGGTTTTATCAATCAAAGCCTTATCACGGACTTTAAGAATTAAGTTTTTATTTTCTTCGGAATTTTTATCAATAGAGATAATTTCAACTTCAAATTCAGTAAGAATACCGTTTTCAACCGTTGTATAAACTGTGGCTTTACCTGTTTTCACTTCGTCGGGAGTGGCTATTTCATACAGTTGACCCTGAGAAACGTAGTCAAATTTACCGTATACACCTAAATTACCGTTACAGATAACTTCACCCGTATCCTCACGTTCAAGAACACCGCATATTTCACCTGTTGTGCTGTTATTACCTTTATTTATGGTCGTAATATTAACATCGGTGCAAGTTCCCTGAGAAATTGGCAAAACCTCCTTAGTATCAATGTCACAGACCGCGTGACCCAAGGATGCAAAAAAACCTTCTTCGGTGCAAAATGTAACAGTACCGATTCCTGCGGAGCTGTCCCTAATCCAAAGCCCTGCCTTATATTTACTTTCACTTACGGAAAAAGCTCCCTTAAATGTTATGTTTAATATTTCTTCTCCGCGCAAAATCTCAAATTGCAAATTCTCACCCTGACTTTTCTCGATAAATCCCGAAACCTCAAAATTTGTATTAACTTTTTTACCGTTAACTTTTTTTATTATATCCCCTACTTTTAATCCCGCAACTTCAGCAGGGTTAACATTACCCGTTGATGTATCAACCGATTCCGTACCCACAACAATTACACCGTCGGCATATAATTTAAGTCCCACGGGATATCCGCCAAGGTAAACCCTTTCGTATTGATTTTCGGATATTTCGCTTGCTTCTTCTCCGTCTTTTTCCCTATTAATCGCCTCTAAAAAATCCTCACTGATTTTCTGAATACGACCCGTAACGCCCGACAGCTTAACATCCGCCAAGACAGTATTTCGGAAGCTTTGAGCCGAAAAAACACCAAACAACAAAGCACCGCATAAAAATATTGAAAAAAGGGATAAAAATACCTTTTTAAATTTCAAATTCAACACCTCCGCACTCACAGATTTAATTTGTGCAAAGATGAAAAAATTAAAATTGTTAATTTAAGCAAAAATAAAACCATCCCCGAAAATCGAGGATGGTAAAATTTTAAATTATAATCAGATAGAAATTTCGTTAGCGATGCGGTAAAGCTCGGGGTCAATTGATTTTTTCATATTGAGAGCTTCGATTATATCATAGTCAACGATTTTATCATTCTTAACCACAACTACTCTGTTACCAATATCTTCTTTAAGCAACTGAACAGCATAGAAGCCCATCTGACTTGCAAGAACTCTGTCGCGAACTGAGGGTGAACCACCGCGCTGAACGTGACCGAGAACAGTTGCACGGCTTTCAACACCTGTTTTCTGTTCAATGTACTTAGCAAGAGAGTTAACGTCAATACCTTTAACACCCTCGGCAACAACAATAACAAAATGCTCTTTACCTGTTTTCTGAGTACGTTTCATACGCTCGATTATGTATGAATCAATGTCATAATCAATTTCAGGAATAAGAATGCAGGTAGCACCAACCGCAATACCCGCGTTAAGAGCAAGGTAACCAGCATTTCTGCCCATAACCTCAACGATTGAGCATCTGTCGTGAGATTCGGTTGTGTCACGGATTCTGTCAACCATATCCATAACTGTGTTCAAAGCGGTATCGTAACCGATTGTATAGTCACAGGATGCGATATCGTTGTCAATAGTACCGGGAATACCGATACAGGGAATACCCTTAAGTGTAAGAGCACGAGCACCCTTGAATGTACCGTCACCACCAATGGTAACAATACCGTCAAGACCGAATTCTTTACATACTTCAACAGCTTTATCCTGTACTTCGGGGTCTGCAAACTCAGTGCAACGAGCAGAGTAAAGCATTGTACCACCACGATGGATAATGTCGGACACGGAACGAAGATTCATTTCGAACATATCGCCCTCAATAAGACCTTTATAACCGCGACGAATACCCATAACGCGCATTCCGCTTTCGCAACCACTTCTGACAACTGCACGAATGGCAGCATTCATACCGGGAGCATCCCCGCCGCTTGTAAGAACACCAATAGTTTTCAATTTCAGTACCTCCATAACACATAATGTGTAATATCAAATCTTAGGGATTATACCACACATTATTTAAATAAACAAGACCAAATGACAAAAATTGTCATATCACTGTCTTAAAACAACATTATTTTCACCGATTTTGATTTTAAGCTCTTTAATCATCGGGTCATTAACACTTGTTAAATAATCATTTCCCAAAAACTCGTATTGTTTTGTATCTTCATAGTACAGATAAACGGGTGTTTTACCCTCGAAAATTGACACGAGATTTTTAACTGAATTTATCAGGTTTTCGTTTTCATCAGGTAATCTCAAAAACAAGCCTTTACGTTGTTTTGAAGAAGTTTTTTCTGAATTTTCGGTTGAAATACCAAGCTCTTGTAATGACTTGGGTGCAACGGTAATCTTTTCCGCAAGGAGTTTGATTTCTTCATCCTTTACTGATAATTTACCGTCAACTAAAACTATATTACCAACCGTAATCACACCCGAAAATTCCGTAAGCACCTTTGGAAATACTATCATTTCCAACTCGCCATACAAATCCTCAACACTGCAGAAAGCCATTATCTCATCACGTTTTGTGACTTTCTTTTTTGAAGAGTTTATGATACCTACAAACTGAACCTTTCGGTTGTCAATAAGGCTTTCCTTACCGCTTTCAAGGTAATCGTAAAGGGCGGCGGTTTTAGGGCATTTAAGACCCTCGCTCACTCCCCTGTACTCTTCAAGGGGATGTCCCGAAAAGTATAATCCCGCGACTTCTTTTTCAAAATTCAGGAGTTCATTTTTGGGTAATTCGTCACATTTCGAGAAAACAGGCTCGGATGAATAATCTTCACCGCCAAAAACGGAGAACATATCCAACTGCCCACCGGCATACATTGCACTCTCTTTAGCGGCACTTTCAATAGCTAAATCAAGATTACGGAGCATTTCACACCTGTTCATACCAAGACCGTCAAGAGCACCCGCTTTAATAAGGCACTCAAGTGCTCGTCGATTAAGTTCCGTACCGCTTACACGTTTACAAAAATCCCAATAAGACTTAAATTTACCGTTTTCTTTTCGTTCTTTTTCAATTTTATCAATTAACGCTCTACCGAGATTTTTAATACCCAAAAGCGGAAAAACAATATCATCACCAACAACCGAAAATCTGTTACCGCTTCGGTTTACGTGGGGTGAAAGAACATTAATGGATAATCTTGCACACTCGTTTATATATATTACAGTTTTGGTAACATCACCTATAACACTCGTGAGAAGTGCCGCCATAAAGGCTTTGGGATACTTAACCTTAAGGTAAGCCGTCTGATACGCAACAAGACCGTAAGCCGCAGTATGACTCTTATTAAAGCCGTATGATGCAAAGGATATCATATCCGAAAAAACAGCATCAGCCGTTTTTTCATCAATTCCCCTGCGCACCGCACCTTCAATAACACAATTACCGTTTTCGTCATTTAAACCGTGAATAAAAATTGTACGCTCACTTTCCATTACGTCGCGTTTCTTTTTACTCATAGCACGTCTTACAACGTCCGCTCTGCCGTATGAGTACCCTGCAAGAGTTCTGAAGACCTGCATTACCTGTTCCTGATAAACCATACAACCGTTAGTTTCATCAAGAATATCTTTAAGTAGCGGTGTTCTGTAAGAAATATGATTTTTATTTTTTCTATTGTCAAGATACGTATCAATAAAATACATGGGACCCGGACGATAAAGAGCAATAGCCGCCGCAATATCCGAAAAACGCTCGGGTTTCATATTTACTATGAGGTTTGTCATACCTGCGGATTCGCACTGGAACACACCAACGGTATTACCCTTGGACATTTCAGTGAACACCCCGTCATAATCAAGGGGTATTTTTGAAATATCAAAGTTGGGTTCGGTCTTTTTTACTTCCTCAACCGCATCATTAATAACAGTCAGAGTACGTAAGCCGAGGAAGTCCATTTTGAGAAGTCCCAACTGCTCAATTTCAGTCATTGTAAACTGAGTAACAGTCTGATCACCATTCTTAGCAAGAGGAACGTAAGAACTGACTTCATCTCGGGTAATAACAACACCTGCCGCGTGGGTTGATGCGTGTCGGGGCATACCCTCAAGACGGGACGCAGTGTCAATAACCCTTTTTATATTTTCATCCGAATCGTAGAGATTTTTAAGGTCATTGTTTTTTGCCAACGCATCATTTATATCTTTAAACTCACGGGAAAGTTGTTTTGCTACAATATCACCCGTACTATACGGAAAACCGAGGGCACGAGCCACGTCGCGTACCGCCGCTTTTGCCTGTAATGTACCGAAAGTTACTATCTGAGCAACTCTGTCACTACCGTATTTTTCGGTAACGTAATCAATTACTTCGCCCCTACGCTCGTAACAGAAGTCAATATCAATATCGGGCATACTTACCCTTTCAGGGTTGAGAAAACGCTCGAAAAGCAATTTATTCTGTATCGGGTCAATACCTGTAATACCAAGTGCGTAAGCTGCAAGAGACCCTGCCGCGGAGCCTCGACCGGGTCCCACGGGAATATTCTTGCTCTTAGCAAAGCGAATAAAATCGGCAACAATAAGAAAATAATCGTCAAAGCCCATTTCATTGATTACCGACAACTCGTAATCAAGTCTTTTTCTGTAATTTTCGGGTATTTCACCCATTAATTTTTCAAGACCCTTAACACATTCGCTTCTGAGATACGCTTTATGGTCATTGGTAGGAATATCAAAAAGAGGAAGCTTTGTAACTCCGAATTCAAAATCAAAATTGCACTGTTCGGCAATTATATTTGTATTGGCAATTGCCTCAGGATAATCCCTGAAAGCCTCCGCCATTTCGTCGCCGCTTTTAAGATAAAATTCATCATTAGTGAATTCAAGTGCATTTTCTTCACCAACAACCTTGTTGGTCTGAATGGCTATAAGAACACGTTGAATATCCGCATCACTTTTATAACAATAGTGAACGTCATTAGTTGCAACAATGGGTATATTATGTTTACGGCTAATGTCAACAACACCATCTATGACTTCTTTTTCCTCAATCATACCGTGGTTCTGAACCTCAAGGTAATAATTACCCTCGCCGAACACATTTTTATACCATAGGGCGGCGGATTCAGCTTCTTCGGGATTTCTTTGGACAATTTTCTGTGCAACTTCACCGAATAAGCAACCCGACAACGCAATAAGACCCTCGTGATATTCCTCTAACAAATCTCTGTCAACGCGGGGTTTGGTATAAAATCCGTCCACCCAGGCAGAGGAAACGAGTTTCAAAAGATTTTTATATCCCGTCTCATTTTTACACAAAAGAATAAGATTATATCTTGCGCTGTCGACACCATGGATTTTATCGTACCTTGAACGGGGCGCAACGTAAACCTCGCAACCGATTATAGGCTTTATACCCTCGGCTTTACAGGCTTTATAAAAAGCCACAGCACCATACAAAACACCGTGGTCAGTAACCGCAAGGCTTTTTTGACCTAAGCTTTTGGCAAGAGCAACTACCTCCCCGATGCGACAAGCACCATCGAGAAGGCTATATTCACTATGAAGATGTAAATGCGTAAAATCTGTCATATCTTTATTTTTGCCCGTAATAAGCATCCTTACCGTGTTTTCTGAAATAATGTTTATCTGAAAGATAGGTATCAATGTCCTTGGTGTCGGGATTTATGATTTCTGTTTTAAGTGCCATTTCGGCTACTATTTCAAGCACTGCCGCGTTATGCACCGCATCACTTGCATTTTTACCGAAAACAAAGGGAGCGTGTGAACGTACAAGCACCGCAGGAGTTGACTGAACATCAAGCTTTTGCGCTCTGAAATGTTCTACTATTACCTTACCTGTGTTAAGTTCATATTCAGTTGAAACCTCTTCTTTGGTAAGAACCCTTGTACAAGGCACGGCAGTATATGAAAAATCCGCGTGAGTTGTACCGTAAGCGGGAATACATCTACCTGCTTGAGCAAAGGCAGAGGCATTTACGGAATGGGTGTGAACAACACCGCCAAGTTCCGCAAATTCTTTATATAAAACGTAATGAGTGGGTGTGTCGGATGAAGGATTATACTCACCCTCAACAACACTACCATCACTTAAAGAAACAACAACAATTTTTTCAGGTGTAAGCTCGGAATAAGGTACACCCGAGGGCTTTATGGCAAAAACACCCTTTTCACGGTCAACCTGAGAAACATTCCCCCAGGTAAATGGCGCAAGCCCCAGTGAGTGAAGCTCAATATTCGCTTTACAAACGATATTTTTTAATTCAGCATACATAAAATCACCTCGTAAATACACTTAAATTATATTATTATGCACTTAATTTGTCAATCTTGTTAATTTGTTGTTAAATTAGTAAAAATATGGTGACAAGATGATTATTATATGTTATATTTATTGTGTATATTAAGGAGTGATTTTTTAATGAAAAGATATGCAAGACCTATTTCGTCTATTGCACTACTTCTCGTAATTGTTATTTGTTTTTCCGGTTGTGGTATAGTCGACTTTACAAGGTCAATTTTCCACAAGGAAAATACCGACGTTACCGCAAGCCTTGGTGACACACAGACTAACAACGATGTTACAAACAACAATCAGAATGTTACCGGAAGTGTTAACATAATCCCCCCTTCAACCCAGGCACAGACACACACACCCGTAACAAATAACAATATTACTAATAACAGTGCTTCAAATAATACTGCTACAAAACCTGACAACAGTTCAAATCAGACTACTCAAAACAACACAACAACCACACCCGCTGTAACCGAGCCTATAACCGATGAAGAATTAGAGGAATTAACCGTTAAAGAAATCCAGGACTTACTCTTCGCAACCAAAGACCCAAATACAGCCGGTAAAATTCTTAAGATTGCAGGTTTCGAGTATGACGAAGAACAGGGAATATATTATTCACAGATGAATCCCCTTCAGAGAAAATTCGGTTTTAACGTTGTTTATGATATGGCCGCACCTATTGCCGGTATGATTTATGACACAAAGCGTATCGAATTTGAATATGACGGTCGTGAATGGATGATACAGATTTGGAAGGGTCAATACGGTATAACATCCGGTGCCGAAATAGGTCTTTATAACCGTGATCCCGAAAGAAATTTCCAGTACGACTGTGCAGATGACGAAGATTTAATTGAGATGCAATTTGATTTCTATAATCAGAATGAATTGGTTTTTTCAAGAGGTCCCGAAAAACACTGGTGGCTTACCGGCTTCAAGGTATTCCACGCAGGTGTACCCCTTCTTATTGACCTTGATATGACTTTAAAATTTACAGATAAGCAGATGGCACAGGCTTTCGTAAGAAGCCTCAAGAAGACCGCATCAACCTCACTTATAGACCCCATAACATATAAGGTTGAGGGATCGACCGTTCATATTCATTGGTAAGGATTGATTAAATGAGTAAATTCGCAGTAATTGCCGACCCTCATTATTACTCTGAAAAATTAGGCACAACCGGTAAGGCTTATGAAAGACGAGAAGCCTCAGACCAGAAAATGCTTGCTAAAAGTAAAGGTACTGTTACTGCCGCTTTTGCGGAAGTAATTAAATCTGACGCAGAATTCCTTTTAATCGCAGGTGACCTTTCCAACGACGGTGAGCGTTGCTCTCACGAGGAAATGCGCGAGCTCCTTGCTGAGTTTAAAAAGCACAAGCCTGTTTACGTTATTACCGCTACCCACGACTGGTGTTGCGACGGCAACCCAAGACGTTTTGAGGGTGACGAAGTTTTTAACGATGTTGATACCATCCCCCCTGAAGAATTACACGAGTTTTACCGTGACTATGGCTTGAGCGAGGCACTTTCGGAATTCCACACACATCAGGACAAGGTTTCTTACGTTGTAAGACCTTGCGAGGGTTTAACCGTGTTCTGTCTTGACGATGACCAGAATGGCGAGGGCGGTTCAGGATATTCGGACGAGCATTTTGAATGGATAACCGAGCAGACATACGAAGCAAAAAAACGCGGTGATATAGTTGTAGGTATGCAACACCACCATCTGCATTTAACCGAATTTGACCGTGTAATTAACGGCAGAGGATCCGTTGAATACCGAGAAAGACTTTGTAAAAAATTTGCAGATATCGGTTTTTCGCTTATGTTTACGGGTCATTCCCATATGCAACACATAAGAAAAATCGAATCGGACAAAGGTAATCCTTTTTACGAGGTTAATGTTGGTTCAATAAGCGGATACCCTGCCCCCATTGTATACTGTGACGCAACACAGAATGGTGTTGACCTTAAAACCGAGCACCTTAAATCATTTACATATAATGGTGAGGAATACACTAACGATTATCTTAAAGAACACGCAACGGCTATGTTCACAAAAGTTTTTGCCGCGGCACGTGAAAATGAAAAAGAAAGGTTTTCAGCACTTGTTGCCTGCCTTGGAATCAACGAGAAAAAAGCAAATAAATTATGGATTGTTGCCAAGCCACTTTTAAAATGGGTGGATAAGCTAACGGTCAAGAAAACCGCAAGAATACTTAATTTTATTTCTTTCGGCAAGGCAATTGACAAAAATGCCGCTAAAGAAATAGCTGATGTGAAGGTTACGGATATGATTTTTTCAACATTCCACTCAATTCTTGACGGTTCACTCGTCAAACACGAGGAAGGCTCCGCCTATTATACGGTATTCACTCAGGCACTTTCCTTCCCCTTAAGACTTATTAAAAAACTTCATATAAAAAAAGAAAGTCTTATTCGCACCCTTACCCATTTAAAAAATGCCGCACCCGAGCTTATGACAGGCGGTCCCCTCGACAACAATAATTATTATATTCCCTTTCACGACACCCTAATATAAAAACAGACCGCAGACCATTCAGTCTGCGGTCATATTATTTACATTCCGATGGGTAATGTCATCAGCATTGCTTCTTCTTCGGTATCGGAATAAACTGCAATAACATTTGTTTTCTGTCCGTCTTCGAGGAACATCTGATAGCTCATTGCGTACGCACCGATAGTCATAAGCTGCACACGTTGGGCTTCCTTACTGAGCGCATCGAAGCCCTCGCGATTAACAATAACCTTAATTGTTCTGAAATTTTCATTATAGGTTATATCCTCAACGAAACTTCCTGCGGCAATGATTTCATCAAACATATCGTAAACTTCCTTAGCCTTGGCTTTTAAGAAAGTAACATAAGTACCCTGTGACATAGTAAGAATATGGAAAGTATCGTCACTTGTGACTTTAATCCCCTCAAACTCACTGATTGAAGTTAAAAATGAAACTTCGTCAACAAGGTCTTTCTTTATGTGGATAGTAACATTTTCGGGTTGAGCCTGAGTAGTTTCGGTTGTTGTAGGTTCTTCCACGTCTTTATTGCAGGAAACTAACGCACAAAAGACCAAAAGAACCGCTAAAACTAACGCTATTTTCTTCATATTATTTACCACAACTTTTCAGGATAAACACCTGCATCAACAAGTTCCTGAACAGATTTAACAACATCGGGCTTATCCTCTTTATATGTAACGCCGAACCAACGGTCCTTGGTTTCAAGAACATCAACCGTGCACTTTTTCTCGCTGAGTAAATCACGAACGAGGAAAGGAAGGAAGAACTCGGATTTAAGAGGATTAGAGGGAACTTCGGTTTCAAGGAACTTAATGAGATAACTTTCGATTTCATCAATAATCTCAGGGGGATAGCACCAGAAATTCATTGATGCATAAGCATCCTCGCAAAGTTCGGTCCAGGTTTCGCCATCATCTGTGTAACAGATTTTGCCGTCAACACGTTGAATTTTAGTTCTCTCGATAACGTCAAGAAGTTGATTGTTTTCGTCAACTTCGCAAACGCCACGGGAAACTGTTCCGTTGTCCGTAAGTGTATTTTTAAGAAGATAACCTGCCATAGCGATTTTATATTTATCACCGCTGAAATCAGTTTTTTCAATCCATTCGGAAACCGCTGCATAACCACTTCTGCCATAGAAATCGTCGGAGTTAATAACTGCAAAGGGTTCATTAACCACACCTTTACAACAATAAATAGCGTGAGCTGTACCCCAGGGTTTAACGCGTTCAGCAGGAACTTCAAAACCTTCGGGAAGTTTATCAAGGCTCTGGAAAACATATTCAACTTTAATATGTTTTGAAACCTTATCGCCGATAACCTCTTTAAAGAGTTGCTCGTTTTCTTTTTTGATAATGAAAACAACCTTGTTGAACCCACTCTTTAAAGCATCAAAAATTGAATAGTCAATAATAATTGAATTATCAGGTCCTACGGGGTCAATCTGCTTAAGACCGCCGTAACGGCTACCCATACCGGCTGCAAGAATAACTAATGTTTTATTCATTTCAATAACCTCACTCTAAACAACAAAATTGCCTGTATTTGTACCATAACATAATAACACATAAAAAAAATTTTGTCTATACAAAGTTTAAATCCACCTGTTGACATTTAAAAATTAAGCCTTATAATTGTAACAAACTATAAAAACGGAGATTATTTATGACAAAGCTTATTGTTAAAATGTTTTTGAAAAACAAAAATTGTGACACCCCCGGTGGCAGAGAAAGCTACGGTAAGCTTGCGGGTATTGTGGGTATAATATGCAACTTATTTTTAAGTGCATTAAAATTTGTTTTAGGTTATATTACTAACAGCGTTTCGATTACCGCCGATGCCACAAACAACATCGCAGATGCGGGCTCCTCCATTATAACCCTGATCGGTTTCAGACTCTCCGAAAAGCCCGCTGACGAAGACCATCCTTACGGTCACGCACGAATCGAATATATAACCGGACTTATAATTTCATTTCTGGTTATGCTTATCGGTTTCGAGATTTTTAAAACATCAATCGGTAAAATCATAACCCCCGAAACAAGTGATTTCCGTTGGGTAACAGCGGTTATTCTTGTTGTTTCAATTATTGTGAAACTATGGCTGAGTCGATTTAACAAATCTCTTGGTAAGCTTATTAAATCCACAGCTCTTGATGCAACTGCCGCCGATAGCAGGAATGACTGTATCTCGACCCTTGCGGTTCTTATTGCCGCAGTGATTTCGCACTTTACAGGCTTCAATCTTGACGGTTATATGGGTGTTGGTGTTGCAATATTCATTCTTATTTCGGGTATAGGTTTAATTAAAGAAACTGTTGGTCCTCTCTTGGGACAAGCTCCGTCAAAGGAATTGTATGAAAAAATAGAACATAAAATGTTATCTTACGAAAATGTTTTAGGCGTTCACGATTTACTCGTACACAGTTACGGTCCCGGAAGCTACTTTGCATCCGCTCATGTGGAAATGGATGCTAATATCAATGTACTTGTGTGCCACGATATTATGGATAAAATCGAACGTGATTTCCTAAAGCAAGACAATATCCATCTCGTTGTGCATCTTGACCCGACGGTTCTCGACTGCGAAGAAACCAACGAATTAAAGGAAGTAGTAAGACAGATTCTTTACGATATTGACCCTATAATCACATTCCACGATTTCAGAGTTGTTGTAGGTGACACCGCCAAAAACGTTCTTTTTGACATTGTTGTTCCACCAAAATACAAACTCAGTGACAAAGACTTAAAGCACTTAATAAAAAACCGCGTAAACGAAGCCGGTAACGGCAACCTTTACGCAGTTATAGTTATTGACAGAAGCTACGGCGTGTTAAAGAGCGAAAACGATTAATCAATTAAAGAATAATGCATATAAGCCCACTGCAACCGTCATTGATAATCCGTTCAAGGGTCTCCTGAATTTTAGACCTTGCATCTACGGGCATATGACACAGCTTACTTCTTAAACCCTCATTAACAAGTTCATTCAAGGATTTACCGAAAATATCAGACTCCCATATTTTATGGGGGTCTTCTTCAAACCCATCAAGGAGGTATTTAAGAAGTTCCTCGGACTGACTTTCGGTACCTACAACCGGTGCAACCTCGGTTTCAATACAGGTTTTTAGCATATGTATTGAGGGTGCAGATGCAGAAAGCCTTACACCGTACCTACCACCCTGTTTCACAATTTCAGGTTCTTTGAGGGTCAATTCGTCAATATCGGGCATAACTATACCA
>JAZNVE010000154.1:0-17051 GCA_045592665.1 Acutalibacteraceae bacterium | reverse complement strand
GTCAATTGTGTCCTTGATAACATTGAAAATAACCTTAAGGGTCAAATCATCAAACTTTGTATCCGTGTTATCTTTCGCATATCGGATTGTAGCCGTAATTAATTTGGCTTTTCGAATATCATCCAAAGGTTCATAAATATTTGCCCAATCATAATAAAATAAAAAACTTTTTCTTTCCTTCATTATAACTCCTTCCAGAACATATGTTCTGCTTAGATGTTAACACAAAAAAATTTATATTTCAACCCAATTTGTTATTCAGCGAAAAAATTTTTCAAATTCGCGAAGCCTATCAACCTTGTTTGCTTTAGCAAATACTTACCTTTAGTTGCCTGTTGGTTAGGAGAACCGTAAGGTACGCATCTATGCGTACCGCAAAAGATAAATCTCATCTTTGTAATGTGTTGTATAGTTAAATTTACTTTTCTTACTCGCGGGACGGATAGATCCGTCCCTTACAGTGGTTTGTTGTTCTATCTAACTGAAGAATAACCGCAAGAGAACTACCCACCACCGCTACGCGTTCCCCCTCCCTATCCGCCAAGGCGGACAGGGATGATAGGCTTCGCTTTTCAAATACTTTATCTATAATCGGCGTAGCCCCGATAATTTTGCATTCTGCATTTTGCATTTTGCATTTATAATCTGCGTAGCCCCGAAACTCCTAACTCCTAACTAAATTAACATTTGACAATTATATACATTTGTAATATAATTTTGACGTATGTAATAAACTAATTATTTAGGAGATTTTACAATGGGTATTTATGAAGAATTAGTAGCTCGCGGACTTATTGCGCAGGTTACAAACGAAAGCGAAATCCGTGAGATGATTAATAGCGGTAAAGCTAATTTCTACATTGGTTTTGACTGTACTGCGGACAGTCTTACTGCGGGTCATTTTATGGCTCTTACACTTATGAAGCGTTTACAGATGGCGGGTAATAAGCCTATTGCCCTTATCGGTGGCGGTACTACAATGATTGGTGACCCCTCAGGTCGAACAGATATGAGAAAAATGCTCACCAAAGAGGATATTGACCACAATGCCGAGTGCTTCAAACGTCAGATGGAAAGATTTATTGAATTCGGCGAGGGCAAAGCACAGATGGTTAATAACGCTGAATGGCTCCTTAACCTTAACTATGTTGAGCTTCTTCGTGAGGTTGGTGCTTGTTTCTCAGTTAACAATATGCTCCGTGCCGAGTGCTATAAGCAGAGAATGGAAAAGGGTCTCAGCTTCCTCGAATTCAACTATATGATTATGCAGAGCTATGACTTCTACTACCTCTTCAAAGAATACGGTTGTAATATGCAGTTCGGCGGTGACGACCAGTGGAGCAATATGCTCGGCGGTACTGAGCTTATCCGTAAAAAATTAGGCAAAGATGCTCACGCTATGACAATTACCCTTCTCACTGACTCACAGGGTAAAAAGATGGGTAAAACCGCAGGTAACGCAGTATGGCTTGATGCTAATAAAACTTCTCCCTACGAATTCTATCAGTACTGGCGTAATGTTGCCGACGGTGACGTACTTAAATGTATCCGTATGCTTACATTCCTTCCCCTTGAACAGATTGACGAAATGGATAAATGGGAAGGTAGCCAACTTAACAAGGCTAAAGAAATCCTTGCATATGAGCTTACTGCTCTCGTTCACGGTACTGAGGAAGCCGAAAAGGCTCAGGCAGCTGCAAAGGCAATTTTCGCAGGTGGCGGTAACTCAGATAATATGCCCTCAACTACACTTTCTGCCGATGATTTCAGTGAAGACGGACTTAATATCATTGACGCAATGATTAAAGCAGGTCTTGTAACATCCAGAGGCGAAGCAAGAAGACTTATCGAACAGGGTGGCGTAAGCGTTGACGACGTTAAAATCACTGTTCCCGCTTACATCATTCCCCTTTCGGACTTTGAAAAGGGCTACGTAATCATTAAAAAAGGTAAAAAAGTATTCCATAAAATTATTAAATAATTAAACGGAGGTTTTGTTATGAGTTTAAATAACGCTTATTGCAGAGTTTATCAGAAAACAATGAAGTTAGCCGTTAATTTCCTTGATTGGACTCCCCCCAAGCTTCTTAAGGGTGCGGGTGCAGTAAAGGAGCTTCCCAAGCTTATTAAGAGCGAGGGTGTAAACAATGTTCTCGTTGTTACCGATAAAGGTCTTATGGGACTTCACCTCTTAGATTCACTTTTTGAGGGTCTTGAGGCTGAGGGTATCAAATACTCCGTTTTCGACGGTGTTCAACCCAACCCCACTATATACAATATCGAAGATGCTCTTAAAATTTATAAAGATAACAACTGCGAAGGCTTTATTGCTTTCGGTGGCGGTTCACCTATGGACTGTGCTAAGGTTACTGCTGCCCGTGTTGTAAAGCCCAAGCAAACACCCTCACAGATGCGCGGTGTTCTTAAGGTTCTTAAGAAATTACCTCCCTTCTACGCAGTTCCCACAACTGCAGGTACAGGCTCAGAATGTACAATTGCGGCGGTTATTTCCAACCCCGACACACACGAAAAGAACTCTATTATGGACCCCGTTCTTCGTCCTAAATACGCGGTTCTTGACCCCGAACTTACTGCGGGTCTTCCCCCTCACATTACATCTACAACCGGTATGGATGCCCTTACTCACGCAGTTGAGGCTTATATCGGTAAGAGCAACACCAAGCAGACCGAAGAGGATGCTTTAATTGCTACTAAGCTTGTTTTCGAAAATATCGAAAAGGCTTATGTAAACGGTAAGGACCTTGAGGCACGTGAAAATATGCTCGTTGCTTCATACCACGCAGGTCTTGCTTTCACAAGAGCTTATGTTGGTTATGTTCACGCTATTGCTCATAACCTTGGCGGTATGTACAATATTCCCCACGGTCTTGCAAACGCAGTTATCCTCCCCTATGTTCTCGATTATTTCGGTGAAAGTGCTTACAAACGTCTTGCTGAGCTTGCAGATGTTGCGGGTGTTTCAGGTCCTGCTCAGGGCGACCGCGAAAAAGCAAAACGCTTTATTGCCGCCATCAGAGACCTTAATACTAAAATGAACATTCCCGACGGCTTCGAGCAGATTAAGGACGAGGATATTCCCCTTATAGCAGAACGTGCATTGAAAGAAGGTAACCCCCTCTACCCCGTTCCCAAGATTATGAACCTTGAGGAATGCAAGGCATTAATCAAGAAATTACAGAAATAATGATAAAAACCACTCACAAAATCGTGAGTGGTTTTTTCAAATGCAAAATGCAGAATGCAGAATGCAAAATTATCGGGGCTAACGCCGTATTATAGATAAAGTAATTGTAGTGCGAAGCCATACCTCTCTGGCGAAGAGAGGGGGACCACCGTCAGGTGGTGGGAGGTCCTATCATCCCTGTTTGCTTTAGCAAAAACTTACCTTTAGTTGCCTGTTGATTAGAAGAACCGTAAGGTACGCATCTATGCGTACCGCTGAGATAAAACTCATCTTTGCAGTGTGTAGTATAGTAAAACTTTCTATCCTTACTCGCGGGACGGATAGATCCGTCCCTTACTGTGGTTTGTTGTTCCATCTAACTGAAGATTAACAGTAAGTGAATTACCCACCACCGCTACGCGTCCCCCTTCCTCCTTACGAAGGACGGCTGGGCTTCACTTTCATTATATTTTTTAACTTGCCAAGGCTTTATTTACTGCTGTTTGGTAGTCTAACGCGTCAATGCTTCCGCTACCGTCGGTATCAGCCGCCATTTCATAGAATTTTTCAGCAAATTCACTTGAATTTCCGTTTGATACCATCTCAATTTTTGAAACGTCAAGAGCATCAACAACACCGTCACCATTGATATCACCGTAAACAACAACCGTCTGTGCAAGTGCAACCTCATCACCGTTCATTATTTCAACTATTGTTCCCGTGCCATAGCAGGCTTCGGTTTCGGTTGAGTACGATGGTATAACCTTTATATCACCGTCAACAGTGAAGATATTATCAAGTGTATTTATATTATCAAGGCTATGAGTAAATATTCCGCATTCTAAGAAATCAATAAACGTATCTTTGGTTCCCATTATCGTTGCAAAAAGATTTTTACTGAGCGCGCTTTGAATTTTAAGCTCATTACCGTTTTCAATACTTGTTGCAACACAATAGAAATAAGAATATTTATTTTCTTCGTAGTTGTCAAAAAACGGAGCAATCGGGTCAATATAACGCGGATCATCCATAGTTGTTGATATTTCCACAGCGTCACTTCTGTCGGGTTTGTTACAAGCATACCACTTATATGTAAGATTGAAGCCAATAGCATCAAAATAGAGTTGGTTTTCATATCCGTCGACTACGGGTTCAACATCAACAACAATGTTTTCAACACCATCATATTTTTTAAAGTTTAATCCGTTTTCTGTACAGTATTCATTAACAATACTATTTTCATAAGAATAGAACGTTGTATCAGTAGCATCACAACTAAATTCTTTAATGTCAGAACCTATAACTATATAGCTACATTCAGGAACATCTCTCAAAATTTCAATATTCTCAAGAGCAAGACTATTTACAGCCTGGTCGCCGAATGCACCTTCATCAACGCTTATGAGAGCAGGTGCATCAATACTATTTGCAGTATCAGAAAAACCGTCGAGGGCTTTTTTACCGAGGACCTGAATTTCATTAATTCTTATTTTATCAAGGTTCATTGCATTGCAACCGTACAGAGCTTCATCTCCGATTGAAATAAGATTTGCGTAATTACCGCTTCTTTTAAAACTATCCGTTGCATAAAGCTTTGTTAATTTAGTACAGTTTTTGAAGGTGTAATCGGGTAATTCAATGTTATTACCATAAATGGCAGCTCTTGTTAAAGCGGTGTCGTTCTCACAAACACCTTTACCGAGTGTAAGCTCCGAAAAATCGGTGTAAATTACGAAACTATTTAAATAAGAACATTCAGCAAACGCATAGTCACCGATTTCGGTTGCACAATTAATATATGCGGTTGAAAGCTCCGTACCGTAAAAAGCATAGTCACCGATTTTATCCAATTCCTCAGATGGGATATCGCGTAAATTTGTATTCATAAACGCTTTATCACCAACGGTTGTTGCAGAAAGGAAGGTTGCATCTTCTAACAAGCAATTATTTACAAAATATTCGTCAGGAATTGCTAAAACATTTTGTGCTGTAAACGACACCAATAAAGGCTTGTCACTTACGTAGCTTGAACCGTCATCTTCAACCGTCAACTCCGATATCTGACCAAGGTCGAGATTAGTTACATTTGTGCAACCTGATATTGCGTTTACAGGCAGGTTTACAGCAGAAGCAAGTTCAATTGAAGTAACATTATCACAGTTTGCAAAAACACCGTCACTTAGGGTCGTTATTGAACTGATATTAACATCCTGTAACAAATCGCATTCGGAAAATGCATATTCACCAACCGAGAGTAAATTGTCCAAGGATATGGTTGTAATGTCAGTTCCGTAAAAAGCATAATCACCGATTATTGTAACACAGGGCATATTAAAGACTGATAAGGGGGTTTTATAAAAAGCATACTCTCCTATTTCACCCGCATTAGCGAAGGATACAGTTTTAAGATTTTTACAATTTCTCAGGAAATTAGCAGGTACAACATCAACGGAGTCTGCACTGAAGCTCTGAAGTGCATCGAGACCGGTTAGTTCAAAGCTTCCGTTTTCATCAACCGGGAATTCAAACACAGAGTTGAAAGAAAGTGTTTTAAGATTGGAGCAACCGTTAAAAGTATCAAAATCAAAGGTTGTGACCTTATCGGCGGAAAATGACTCAAGTCCTGTACATCCGCTAAAAGCACTGCTTTCAATAGTTTTTGCAGAAGCTAATTTAACATTTTTTAATGATATACAGTTGGCAAAGGCATCCTTACCGATAGTTTTACACGAACCAATTATAATTTCGCTTAAATTTGTACAGTCTTTAAAGGCATTTTCAGGTATAATCGTTTGTCTGTTAAGAGCAACGGACTGAAGATTAGTAAATTTTCGGAAATCTAATTTTGCTAAATCCTCATCAGTAATGAAAGAAATATAGTTAAGATTCAGTCCTGTAACGGTGTTCTCACTATTCTCGAAAACATTCATATTAATATCGGGCAGAGAAGCCATAGAAACGTCACCGAGATTAGTACAATCCGCGAAAGCCCTTTCACCTACACTTGAAACAGTTGAGAAGTACGGGTCATTTACAGCGGTACCGCAAAATGCTTCATATCCAACCTCTTCAACATAAAAGAAATAGAAATAAGAAAGATTACTGCAGCCTTTAAATGCATAGTCCGGAACAGACATACCACTGCCTCGACAATAAAATGATTCAATCTTAGGGAATATTTCATTACATCTGAAATCCTCGGGCAAATCATCCAAAATACTGAATTTAATAAATTTAACGTTGGTTGAACCTGCAAATATCGAAAAATCAATATCAGTAGCTTTCTGCAGTGTAACGCTTTCCAAGGAAGTCATATCTGAGAAAGCGCCTGTGCCGAAGTTTATTGCTTCGGGAAGACTTAAAGTATCAAGAGCAGTACCTCTGAAAGCATAATCACCTACAGTAAGAACATTTGATGCGAGTGTTACAGACGAAAGCTTTGAGCAGCCGTCAAAAAAATAGTCAGGTATCTCCGAAAAGCCGTTACTCGAAAATGTTGTAAGATTAGGAAAACAATCGGACAGCTTACCCTCACCGAAATCATATACAGAAGCCTTTTTTAATGATAAGGATTCAACGTTCACACTACCTTCAAAAGCTTTTGAGGAAAAATCAGTCAAAACAGGAAGCGTAATACTCTTTAATGACAGGCAATCGCCCAAGGCCTTTGTTCCAAGTGTTTTAACCGTTGAAAGTGCAACCGCTTCAAGACCTGTTTCAGCAAAGGTATACTCACCAACAGTTACTAAAACCGGCAAACTGAGTGTTTTAAGAGCAGTACAGCCAAAAAAGGTATAATCACCGATTTCAGTTAAATTATCAGCAGCAACTGACTCTAAAGCTGTACAATTTCTAAAAACATTGTTACCAAGCTTAGTCATAACCGAAAGCTGTACTTTTTCAAGATTTTCGCAAGCATAAAAGGCAAAATCATCTATGCTTACCTCTTTATTTAGAGTAACATTAGTTAAATTATCACAATATGCAAAAGCATTATTGCCGATGGAAGTTACGTTTGTGAAAGAAAAATTTTTGATATCTGTTCCATAGAATGCACTATCACCTATACTCACAAGCTTGGTTGCCGTAAAATCGGTGATACCGGAATTTTCAAAAACACTATTTCCGATTTCAGTTACGTAATTAGCTGTCAAAGAAGTTAATGAAGCACAGCCTAAAAATGCCTTATCACCAATTGTAATAGCCGAAGGGAGTGTAACTGTATTTAAAGCTGTACAGCCTTTGAAAGCCTCGGACTCGATATCCGTTACACCCTGTGCTGAAACACAAGCAAGACTTGTACAACCCTCAAAAGCGCCTTCACCGATTATTTTAAGGTACTTACTGAAGTTAACAGCAGTTAAATCAGTATTACCGCTAAAGGCAGATGCCGAAACCTTAACTACACAACCGCCATTAAAATAACCCGGTACCGTAACATCTGTATCTGTACCGTTATATCCAACAAGCACGTCATTTTCGTCTATAACAAACATTGATGCATCAATATCATTTTTTGTATAACTTGCAGAAACTGCGGTGCTGTTCTTGTAGTTTTTACAGAATGCATATGCAGTAAAGGTTGTAGATTCATCAATACGTACAGGAGAAGTGTATTCATAATAAACATTTGTATTCATATCCGACGTTCTGTACATAATTGTAGCACCGGAGGTCGCACAAGTTAATTTAACATCAAGATATCCTGCAAAATCACCCGATTCATAAGTAAAATTGGGTGATGAACAGATACTTCCGCTGTTAACGAGTGTGCCCGGACAAACATAGTGAATATTATGTGTACCTGCTCCGCGACGAGTTTTTGAATAAAGGGTTGAGTACGCTTCGTCGGGTGTATAATAATCTCCGTCAGCAAGCAAATACGCAACACAGCACGAAATAAATGGTGCCGCCATAGAAGTGCCGGTTAATATTTTATATGTATTGTTAATAAATGAGCTCAGAATGTCTTCACCCGGAGCTGATAAATCCTTGCTTGAGCCCCAGTTAGACGAACTCGTTTTATATTTAGTGGTTGATACACCTACGGCACAAATAACCTCAGGGAAGGATGCAGGTGTATAAAATTTCTGGCTAACATTTTCATTATTATTACCGGCAGCGGCTACTACGGTAATACCTGCGTTATAGGCGTTGATTACGGCCTCGTGAACAATATCGCTTTCACCGCTTCTGGTAACGCTGAGGTTTATTATATCTACACCGTCCGCAATAGCTGCCTGAATACCAAGATACAGCTGTGTATCCGTACCTGTGCCGTCGTCACCGATAACCTTATATGGTTTAATTTTAACATTTGATTTGGTATTGGCAACGATTATACCTGCAACGTGGGTGCCGTGACCCCTTTTATCATAGCAAGATTCATTATTAACACTATCGAAGCCCGTGGGTATAACTCTGCCCTTCAGGTATTCGTGGTCATTCTCAACACCCGTATCAACAACAGCTATTGTAACCTCAGCAGAGCCCATATTAGCCTTTGCATTGGTATAGCCAAAAAAGTCGGATTGATACTGTGATGAAATATCAATGGATGCTTCCTGAAATGAAGCTTCTTTTTCCTCAATGGCGGTTTCGGTAAGAACACCATCCTCTTGGACATATTGAACATAGGAAAGTGATGAATAATATTCAAACGCAGCATCACAATCGTTATCATCAGCAAACTGCAATATATATAAATCATTATAACCGCTGACATAATTAACCGAATTCAGAGTATCAATGCGTTTAGCTGATTTAACAATCAGTCTGTTAGTATCATAGATACTCGGCATCTCGGTTTCATCGTCCGCGGTAAAAAACACAGGCTCTTCAGAAGATGCTGTTTCTTCATATTCATTGATTAACGCCGACACGTCTTCCGTAAAGCTTTCAAGACTTTTAGGCAATTCGACATCCAACGCCGATGCAGCACTTATACTGGTGAACATAATGCTTAAACTTAATATAAGAGATAAGAATTGTTTCATACCATCACTCCCTTTTTTTATAATAAAACATAAATGTGGTATCCGTTTGCCAAAAGTGTGAACATTCTGTTAACAAATTGTGTTTTTATCTTTAATTTCATAATTGCAAACGAAGTTTTCGTAAATTTCGAGAAAATATTATATAACAAAAAACTGACTCCGCAAAAAACGAAATCAGTTTTTATAATATATCTTATTACATAATACTAAAATTATCTTTGTTTAACTCGTTCAATAAATTTATTAAAAGCCAGCCTTAAAATAGAAGCAATAATAATACCGGCACCGATTGCAACACCAATTTCAATGGTAATCAAAAGATATTTCGATGCCTCAACATAATTTTGTGATAACAAATTGCTCATACTGTAATAGAGCGTACCGCCCGGCACAAGCGCAATACAACCCGGAAGCAGGAATATGGTTGTTGGTGCTTTACATATTCTGGCAAAAATTTCGGCAGCAAAGGCGGTTAAAAAAGCGGCAATTGCATTGGGAAGGAAATCCCCACCTATAAGCTCAGTTAAGACAAAATAACTCACACAAGCAATTAACCCGTCCAACGCTGCAAAAGGCAACCGAGAGGGCTTTAAACGAAAGATTATGGCAAATCCTACAGTGCTGATAACACCTGCAATTGTTTTTATAATGTAGGGCATCAATTAAACACACCCCCAAACACAATAATCGCAACAATAAATCCAAACGCAACCATTACAGCAAGTAAAATCGCCTGTACTAACTGAATAATACCCGAAATCGTATCACCAAACAACAAATCTCTTACCGCATTACCAAAAGCAAGACCCGGAATAACAAGCATAATAGTACCAATCATTATCATATCAAGATTATCGCCAAAGCCCAATTTGTGAAGACCGATACCAACCAATGCGCCAAAAAATGAAACAAGGGCTACATAGAAGAAATTACTGGTAAATTTAACCTTATGAAAGTTAAATATTGAAACCACAAGCCCCGCAACAGAGGCAACCAACGCATCCTTAATACTGCCCCCGAAGAATACAGCGAACCCTCCCGCACCAAGTATACCGCCAAGAAGAACTATATATTTTGAAAAGGGTTTTTGATTTATGATTTCATTAATTTCCTTATCAACCTCATCAAGAGCAATTTTGCCTTCACAAAGCTTTCGGGAAACATTGTTGATTTTCTCGAGCCTGTACATATTGTTGGCAGTTTTATAAACTCGCCTCACCTGAGAGGATGACGTACCGTCGCTCATTCTGATACTTGCTATAATCAATGATGGAAGTGCAAAAACATCCGTATTAACGGCTCCGTAGGAATAGCAGATACGCTCAATTGTATCCTCTATTCTGTGTGGCTCACCACCACATTTTAATATGTTTTCTCCGATATCAAGAGCTTTACACAAGATCTGCTCAGAGGAATAAACGGAAATGTCAACATTATCAAGCGGCATTATTTTTTTTGCAAATTTATCTCTTTTCAAAATACCACCTCAGTTTTATAACGAGCGTTTTCTGTAATCAATATAATCCTGTAAAATCAATTCCGCAGCAACAGCATCAATAACACTTTTTCGTTTTTTACCCCTGACATTGTTTTCATTGAGTATCTTGTGAGCAGAAACCGTTGTAAGTCGCTCATCCCAGAAATCAACCTTAATTGAACATTGGGATTTAATCAACTCAGCTAATTCCAAACAAGCTTCCACTCTAAAGCCTTTAGAACCGTCCATATTGCGCGGAAGACCAACAACAATAATTTCCGCCTTTTTTTCATTTGCAATATTAACAATTTTTTTCGCAAGAGCTTCAGCGTTCCACTCACACAGAACACATACAGGCGAAGCTAACATTTCAAGCTTATCACAAACCGCAATACCTGTTCGTCTGTCACCATAATCAACTGATAGAATTATCATATATAATCTCCAAAACGGCTGATAGAAAAACTATCAGCCGTTAATTATTATTAAATTACTCCGATGCTTGGGTTTCAGTATCAGGAACTACAGTTGTCGATGGTGGAATCGGCGGTAAGGTCGTACTCGGTGCTGTAGTCTGAGGCTGAGTAGGTTTAGTAGTAATTACCGGTTTAGTAGGTTTAACAGGTTTTGTGGGCTTTACCGGTTTAGTTGTAGTAGCTGAGGGATCCTCCGTTGTAGACGGCACAATAACATCAGGAATACCCTGACCGATGCCGTTTACAATTGCACAACCTTTGCATCTACTCGGAACATTTGATGATTTATAATAGCCCGTAGCTGTCGAGCTACAACCTGCAGAAGCAATATCGCCCGATATTTTGCAATATTTACGGGCAACAACACCACTTGCGGTGGGGAATGACAAATCATCCAAATCCTCGTGAGCAGCATCCATAACCTTTTTAAAAATCTTACCCGCAGGGTTACCGGAGGTATTTCTTATGGGCTTGGGTTCGTCGTAACCATACCATACTGCAGCTACATAATAAGGTGTACCGCCTACAAACCAACGGTCCTTATCATCACTTGTAGTACCTGTCTTTGCGAAGGTTTCAAAACCGTTAACACCATATCCTCCACCGGTACCGCCTGTAACAACGGTTCTTAAAAGCTGACGCATAACACCCGCTGAGCTTTCGGACATTACCTGTTCACCGGGATCGTCGCCACCTTCAAGAAGGACCTCGCTACCGTCATTATTGGTAACCTTATAGTATGCGTACGGCTCATAATAATATCCGTTATTACCGAATGTTGCAAAGGCAGCAGTCATATCAAGTGTAGTAACGCCCTCGCTCATACCGCCAACACATATTGAAGAGAAATTACCGTCATAGTTGGGGTCATCTTCATCAGTCACGAGGGTTGAGAATTTCAAATCGTCAACAAGGAAGTCCATACAGGGTTCAATACCCATTTCCTGGACAATCTGAGCAGGAACGGTATTATATGACTGAGCAATTGCGTACTGAACGGTTGTAAAGGAGTTGGGTGAACCCGCACTACCGCCATAGTTAACCGGCCAACGTGATGAACCCATACGTATACCATAGTTCTGAACCATAGTAGACCAGGTAATAGTATCATTTTCAATAGCCGGAGCATAAACGGAAACAGGTTTAATTGATGAACCGGGCTGACGGGGTGACTGACTGGCTCGGTTAAGTCCGCGGAAAGTGTTTTTTTCACCTGCACCGCCCACCATGGCAACAACTCGACCGTTGTAGTCCATAATGGTCATTGCAGACTGAACCTGAACCTCAGCATTGCTTTCATCCGGGAAGGTCAGACGTTTAACGTAAACCTCCTCGGCAGCACGCTGAACATCAAGGTCCACCGCCGCATAAATACGAAGCCCCCCAAAGAAAACCTTTTTCCAGGCTTCGTTATAGGTAAGATCGTATTCATCCATTAAATCCTCAATAACATCGTCAATAACGTACTCAACATAATATGATGATTTTCCGTCATCCAATGTATCGGTGAATTTAATATCATCCTCCGTATATTCCTTATCCTCAATATCTTCGATTTTTTCCGTAACCTGACTTCCCTTGTAATTTTCGCTATTTGTGAAAATCAACTCAAAGTCAACTGCTTCGTCGTATTCCGCCTGAGTAAGGCTTTCCTGCTCAAGCATACAACTAAGACAATAAAGCTGTCTGTCGCGGTTTTCCTCGGGCTCGGTTAAGGGGTCGTAAGTTGCAGGTGCCTTAGTGATTGAAGCAATAACCGCACACTCTGCCGCATTTAAATCTTCAACATCCTTACCAAAATAAACCTCGGCAGCAGTTTTGATACCGTAGCAGCCGTTACCAAGGTAAACGGTGTTAAGATAAAACTCCATAATTGTCTTTTTATGATAGTATTTTTCCACATTAAGAGCATTTAAAATTTCGTAGAATTTTCGTGATGCCATTCTGCCGTCTTCACCGGTAAGGTTTTTGATTAACTGTTGGGTAATGG
The DNA here is from genome assembly GCA_045592665.1 of Acutalibacteraceae bacterium. Lineage (GTDB taxonomy): Bacteria > Bacillota > Clostridia > Oscillospirales > Acutalibacteraceae > DTU089. The sequence continues at coordinate 3,928 of JAZNVE010000154.1, read as the reverse complement.
TAGAACCACCCTGTTCAAAGCCGGACTTGGCAACACCTAAAATTGTTCTTGTCCAGTCAACACCCTGATGCTCCTCAAAACGCTTATCCTCAAGGTCGCGGAAAGCATCAATCATTTCCTGAGGGATATCCTCATAGGCAATCCACACGCGGTTTTCCGCACCGTGAAGGCGCAACAGCTCAACCTGCTGCTTATTGGAGTCGTAAGCATAAATTATACTTGTCTGAGCCTGGTTAGCCTTGTACATTTCAAGGTCAATAACTTTGCCTCCGTTAACATACTCATCGGCAAATTTATAGACATAAGTACCGGCTACGGTGGCACAAACCACGCAAACAGCGACAAGGGTAAAAAAAACATAACCGATTGTACGTGCTATCGGATGCTCTTTTCTCACTTTACGTTTGCGTTTTACCGCACCTTTTTTAACACTGCCCCCTGCTCTTGGTGGTGGAGCTGAGCGTTTATTCTGCATAAGGTAAGCCTCCTATACTTTTTACCGATAAAAAATCGGAATCTGAATGTATAAAAATAAAAATTAATTAAAAACTAAAAATAAAAAGGTGAATTTTTGAAAAAACATTTATTAATTATAGCTTTGATTATTTCAACAGCATTCGCTTTATTCGCAGTAAGCGTAAACAACGCAAAAGCAACTTCAAGCCATCCACAAACAACAGAAAACCAAGAAAGGATATATACTCTTACGGATTATCACGGCAGAATTGCTCTTTTTGAAGAAAATAATCAAACACCGATAAAGGTTTTTGATGTATTCACATCAACTCTACCGGAAAAAGATATCGAACTTATAAAAACAGGCATAAAGATAAATTATAGTGATGTTACTAAAACCCTTGAGGACTACTTAAGCTGAGTTAAGGTCTGTTTTTAACGATAGTATCCGCAACCGCCAAATCAAAAGGCGTAGTAATTTTAATGTTGGAATCGTCACCCTCAACAAGCTTTACCCTATACCCTCTGTCGGCAAAGACAGAAGCAACATCTGTGTAATTCTCAAGCTCAGTTTCCGACAATGAGTTAATAAGGTTTGTAAGCTCGCTCAGCCGAAACGACTGAGGTGTCTGAACTCTGAAAAGCTCGCTTCTTTTAAGGTGTTCGGTGAAAAACTCCCCTGTTGAGCTCCTTATAACAGAATCATAAACAGGCATAACCGTATTAGCAGCACCAAACTCACAAGCAGCGTTTATATTATCTTTTATAATACGTGAATCAATAAAGGGTCTTACTGCATCATGAGTAAGAACAATATCACTTTCGCCTACATTAAACCTCTCATTTAGAAAACGGCAACCGTTTTTAACGGAATTATTGCGGTTTTTACCGCCCGGAATAACGGAAACGGAAGCAGAAGTTATTCCGTACTGAAGAAGCAAGGCTTTTGTATATTCAATCCATTCAACGGGGCAACATATGACACCGCCGCGGAATGTACCGAAATCCTCAAAATTCTTGACTGTACGTACAATTATAGGTTCATTACAAACTTTAATATACTGTTTGGGAAGCTCGGGTGACTTCATTCTTGAGCCGATGCCACCCGCAAGTATCATATAGTAAAGATTCATTTTCTATCTTTCTTTCCTGTGACCTTAAAGCCCTCGGTGCTCTCTTTCTTAAAGAGGATTTTAACGGTCATTAATATTAATTTCAGGTCAAGTGCCAATGAATAATTCTGGATATAAATAAGGTCCATTTTTAATTTATTGTATGCAGAAGTGTTGTATTTACCAAAAACCTGTGCATACCCTGTAAGACCGCCCTTTACTTTATATCTGCATACAAATTCAGGTATTTCTGCAGAATACTTTTCGACGTGTTCTATTCGCTCAGGTCTCGGTCCAACAATGGACATTTCACCCTTCAGAATGTTTATAATCTGTGGTAACTCGTCAATTCTGAGGGCTCTGATAACTTTACCGATTGGTGTGATACGCTTGTCATTATCCACCGCAGGCTGTGGGCCGTTTTTCTCAGCATCAACAACCATACTTCTGAATTTGAGAATATCGAACTCTTTTAAATCCTTGGTTGCGCGTTTTTGTTTATAAAAAACAGGACCACCATCATAAAGCTTTATTGCAAGAGCAACAACAAGGAACAAAGGTGATAAAACAACAAGAGCAACCGCGGAACAAACAACGTCAAAAATCCTCTTAACAATGCGCTCCTCTACCGTAAGCCCTGTTGATGAGCACTTTGAAATTGGTGAATCAAAATAAGTGATTTCAGAAGCACTACGAACAACAATGTCGGAAATTTTAGGAACAACATATATATTTTTATTGTGCTGATACGCATACTTAAGCAAGTCATTCCTGAGTCTCGCAGGCACATCGCAAATAATAACGCTGTCATATCTGTCGATATGTTTTGTAAGATTTTCGTATCCCTCATCAACACTCGCTGACTCGTTGATAACATAACGATCTTCAAGCTTGCTCATTTTATAAACTATTTCGGTAGCAAGATGGCTTCCGTATATTATAAGAAGCTGTTCCGGTGGGTTTAGAGCATGAACAATAACCGAAGATAAAAACGTCCAGAAAATGAGTGCCAAAACCTCAAAAAGGAATATATAAATCATACCCGTAGGATTGGCAAGTACCGCCTCAACAAGACAAATCTGGGTGTATGCAATACCATTTGTGAAAAGTAAGGCAATAGCACCGTAGAATATAATTTCCCCTCGTCTTAGTTCGTCAATACGCATTACCCCAAGTATTATGCCCGAAACCATAAGCACCACAAAATAAAGTACTACTAAGAAAATCTGACCTTTACCGTGGTAGGGATGCTCAAACTGAGGGTTGTAGGCAACTCGCCATACAAGGTAGTATATTGCCGTAGAAACAAGACTGAAAAATGTAATTGCACTAACACGCACCGTAGTACGGAATTGTTCGATTTTTTTCATATTAACCTCTCTTTTAGAAAAGGACTTGCAAAATCAACTCTCGGAATTAATATTCTTTAACGAGGTGATTTTTTGGATTTATTAAACTTATTAAGTAATTTGCTTTTTTTTATTTTGCACGTAACGGACACAGATTCGTTCCCAAGACCGCTAACAAAAAAAGAAGAAGAACAGGCACTTAAGGAAATGAACGAAGGAAGTGAAAATGCACGAAAAAAATTGATAGAACACAACCTCCGTCTTGTGGCGCACATAATTAAAAAGTATTATTCAAATTACAGCGAACAAGATGACTTGATATCCATAGGTACAATCGGACTGATAAAAGGCATAAACAGCTTCAAATCCGAAAAAGGAACCAAACTGGCTACATACTGTGCAAGATGCATTGAAAACGAAATACTGATGTACTTCAGAAATGCAAAAAAGCTCTCACAAGAAATGTCCTTCAGCGACCCAATTGACACAGACAACGAAGGAAACCCTCTGACACTGATGGATATAATTGCCGTTGACGACACAATAGTGGACGACATAGACACCAAAAACAAGCTGAAAAAGCTTTTGATTTATTTAAAGGAAATGCCCGAAAGCAGGGATAAAGAAATCCTGATAAAACGCTACGGTCTTAACGGTGAAATTCCGCAGACACAAAAAGAAGTGGCAAAAGACCTTGGAATTTCACGGTCATACGTATCACGAATTGAGAAACGTATTTTAAAGGAATTAAAGGACAAATTCTGACACCCGATAATACCGCAATTTATCAAAATAATATTATCACTAAACAATATAATTGTCAACTTAACAGGAAATCTGTAAACATATTGTAATATATACAATAATAACTAAAAAAGCAAAAAGTTACTTGACATCAAAAAACGGTTTTGTTAAAATGTACAGGTAATATTTGCAGACGTATCGAAGTGGGGACGTTTGCGAGCGCTGCCTGTGGCAGATACAGCGAGCAATAAGGAGTGGCAGCGGTCA
>JAZNVE010000153.1:0-4070 GCA_045592665.1 Acutalibacteraceae bacterium | reverse complement strand
AAAATGGGAAACAGGAAAAGCAATGCCCGATACTTCAATTATGCTTGAACTGTGTGATATTCTTTGCATCAGTGTAAATGAATTATTAAGTGGGGAGAAAATCATTATGGAAAACAACGATCAAAAAAACGAACAGCTTTTGCTTGATATGGCAAAAGAATTAGAGAAGAAAAATAAAACTGTTTGGTCTTCTATGTGGGTAATTTTGATTATAAGTATGACCGCCCTAATTGTAGGTATCTTTATTGCTAGATTTTTAATACACGAAGAGGTGTGGCAGCTTATCACAGTTCTCGGACTTTGCGTAGTATTTTTGCCACCGTGTTTCTATGCGTTAAAGCTTGAGGTCAGTGTGGGTGCTTACAAGTGTAAAAATTGCGGTTATGAGATTGTGCCTACCTATATGCAGGCACTTAATGCGATGCATAGAGGAACGACTCGGTACCTGAAGTGTCCAAAATGCAACAAACGTACTTGGTGCAAAAAGATATTGAAAAAGTAAATTCTAATTCACAGAGGTATTTATGAAACAGTTTATAAAGTCATATTGGAAAACCCTATTGTTTTTCGCAATAGTAGGTATTATTGGCGGTTTTTTTACAGGTATTTATGTGTTAGACAGTTATCCGGAGGAAATGCAGCAGCAGCTCATCGAAGAGTTGGCTGCCGGTGGACTTGGAGGGTTTCCTCCTGATAACATTATGGGCGTTATTACCGCAATGCAGGCAGCGGGATACGGCATTCTCTTAGGAGCGGCTGGCATTTGGCTGGGCAAGAAGATCGGGCTTTGGAAGGATGAAAAAAAGATAACCAAAAAGCCGGTTATCGTATCTGCTGTTATTTCTGTTGTTGGCGGTATAGTGCTTATTTTATCCGATCTGCTCTTCTTTGGGGACTATTCACAAATTATTATGGATTCATATAGTGTAAAGCCAACGATACCGTACTTAATAGCATCAGTCCTATATGGCGGGGTTGTTGAAGAAGTTATGCTGCGTCTTTTCTGGATGTCTTTGGTCGCATTCGTTCTGTGGAAGGTATTTGACAGGAAGAATGAACGCCCATCACCGTGGGTTCTGACCGTCGCCAATGTTATCGCCGCTCTTCTGTTCGCCACAGGGCATCTGCCTGCCACAGCTACAATGATGGGGCTATCCCCCATGATCGTATTCAGATGCTTTTTGCTGAATGGCGGCATGGGCTTGATGTTTGGTTGGTTGTATAGAAAATACGGCTTACGTTATTCAATGATCGCCCACGGCGGATGCCATATTGTATCAAAGTTAATTTGGATTATGTTTATATAAAATCCAATTTACTAAACTGAAAAAATTTTGAAAAATAATAGTAATCGCTAATTTTAGCTCTTTTAAAAAAACAAAGTAGCATCTAAATGCTTCATAACAGCCAAGAAATCCACTGTATAATATAGTATACGGTTGCCCTTTTTTTATTATTATGGTATAATAATATAAGGTGGTGTTATTATGAAAAAATTTAGTTTGATAATAGCTTTAGTGTTGATGAACGTGGTGTTATTCTCGTCTTGCGGGATTGAAAAACCTGATAAAGGCGACTCGACCACCGGGAATTCAACAGAAACTACATCCGGAAGTACAACTGAATCTACTAAACCTCTTACTCCTGAGGAGCAAAAGGAACATGACGCCGTAAAAAAGGTTGCGTATAATCTTGCTATGGCGGAAACCCGCGAGGAAATAAAGGCTTGTGTTATACAGTATACTGATGACTACGCGGATTATGTTCTTGCGGGACTTCCCGAAAATGATTATACGGTTGAAGTAAAAAAACTTGCCGAATATAAGGATGTTTTGATTTACGAAATTATCACTACTCGCGAAAGTGAACCGGATTACATTTATTCGGGGATACAGATGTTTTCGTATACCGAAGACGGTGAATTATTAATAAACATTGATACAGATTTGGAAGATGAAGTTTGCCAAAAATTTGTTTGCAAAGCTTGTAACGGTCAGGGTTTTACAACAAAAAAAGCGCAGACAAGTGGTGGATATGATGAGGATATCCCCTGCGAAGTATGTGGCGAAGTCGGATTTGTTTTTGATAAGGTGGCAGAATGAAAAAGAACAGGGTAAAGAAAGTAATTATTTCAATAATATCCGTAATATTGGCACTCCTTATTGCCTTTGGTGTAAGCTTTGTATGGTATTACCCCCATTATAACAATAACAAAGCTCAGGTTACTGTTGAGGTAGAAAACAACGGGAACATCAGAATGATGAGTTATAATTTAAGGTGCATAAGTCCTCTTGATTTTGGTAAAAAGAGTTGGTTTTACCGTGCGGATTTGATAATTGACGATATCGTTAACGAAAAACCCGGTATTATCGGTTTTCAGGAAGCCACAAAATGGCATTATGCTTACCTTACCAATGCGTTACAAGGTTATGATTCGGTTATAACTTACCGTGACGAGGCGTTTAATTCCGAGGGATGTCCTATTTTTTACAACTCAGCACTTTATAACTTGGTGGACAAGGGTTCCTTCTGGCTTTCGGAAACTCCTGAGGTTATGAGCAAATCCTGGGGTGCACAGTTTAACCGAGTTTGCAGTTATGTTATCCTTACGGATAACGCATCCGGTGAAAATTTCGTTGTTTTTAATACCCACTTTAGTCACGTGAGCGACGAGGCACGTATAAACGGAATTAAAGTGGTTCTTGATAAAATTTCCGAATTTGGCTCACTTCCTTCGGTTATTATGGGCGATTTTAATGCTCAGGAGGGTAGCGAAACATACATAAAGGTTACCGAGAATTTTATTGATGCTCGTTATGCTACGGAGAATACGAATGATTCCCACACATATCAGGGTTGGGGTGACACCGAGAAATATAAGAGAATAGACTATTTTATGATTTCTAAAACGGGAATCACGGTTAGTGAATATGATGTCCTTCCGGGACTTCACGATGGTGTTTATTCAAGCGACCATTGTCCCATTGTATTAGAAATTTCACTTGATAAATAAGGGTGTTTTTGTTGGAAAAGGTTATAGGTTTTTTAGAGAGTGCAACTTCATCGGTAAATGATGCGTTGTATAGTTATATTTTGGTTGTACTTCTTGTTTTGGGCGGTATTTACTTTACCTTCCGCACAAGGTTTGTTCAGTTCAGACTTTTGAAGGAACAAATTCGTTGTGTTACCGAAAAGCCCAAGGACGGGAAGGGCGTTTCATCCTTCCAGGCGCTTATGGTTTCAACTGCATCGCGTGTTGGTACCGGTAATATTATAGGCGTTTCAACAGCACTTTGCCTTGGCGGTTTCGGTTCGGTTTTTTGGATGTGGCTTATCGCCGTTATCGGCAGTGCATCCGCATTTGTAGAAAGCACTCTTGCGCAGATTTACAAAAAGAAAGGTCCTGACGGAAGCTATGGCGGACCTGCGTATTACATACAAACCGCATTGAAGTGCAAACCGTTGGCAATTATTTTTTCCGTGTTTCTTATACTTACATACGGTTTCGGGTTTAATATGTTGGCATCCTATAATTTACAGTCAACTTTTTCAACCTATGGTTTTTATAATGAAAAAATTACTCCTTGGATAATAGGACTTATTTTAGCCGTTATAGTAGGTTATTGCTTAATGGGTGGCGGTTCAAGAGTAATAAAGGTTACAAGCTTTCTCGTTCCTATTATGGGTGTTGCATATATTCTTGTAGCGGTGCTTATTGTAGTTTTGAACTTTAAGTTGTTACCCGATGTGTTCCGCACAATTTTCACCGAGGCTTTTGATATTAAGGCGATTTTTGGCGGTTTCAGTGGTTCGTGTGTGATGTACGGTATAAAACGCGGTCTTTTCAGTAATGAGGCGGGTGTTGGTTCTGCTCCCAATGCGTCTGCATCTGCCGAGGTCAGCCACCCTGCTAAGCAGGGACTTGTACAGGTGTTATCAGTTTTTATTGATACTATCCTTGTTTGTAGTGCTACGGCGTTTATGTGCATGTGTTCGGGTGTTGAACCTACAAAAGAGATTTCGGGTGCACCTTATGTACAGTTGGCGTTAAGCAGTACCTTAGGTAAATT
>JAZNVE010000152.1:0-3362 GCA_045592665.1 Acutalibacteraceae bacterium | reverse complement strand
GCGAATCATATCGTAACCCCTTGCTCTGAATTCCTCAAAGGGGAATTTGTCGGGTGCGTAACCATAAGCGGGATTTTCTTTATCAAAATCCTTTTTATCAACAACGTTCATACCGCTGAATATGCGTTCTCTGCCGTGTTCGTCAACGAATCGCATACCGTCAATTGTAATTCTATCCATTGGTTAACCTCCTGAAAATTATTTATTTGTTTTTACTGTGGTTTTTACAGGCTCTGAATATGTATCCCAGAAAGACCCTGCTATAAGTTCAATGTCGTACTGTGTGTCGGCTTTTAAATCATCAAAATCAATGGAAAGAGTTTCGGGCATATTGTAGAAATAATACTCACTCCATATTTTTTTCTGTTTAACTGTTAAACCGTTGTCCGATTCTTTTATAACAACCTTGTAGTCGTTAACGTAATCTGATTTTGTCTTTGCCTGAGGGAATGTAACTTTGAAACCTTTATTGCTAACATCACTGATAGTAATTTGAGCATTTTCAAACCAGGGTGCGTCGGTTGTTTTATAACGTGCATCAGTGTATTTAAAGGAATTAACATTCCAGGGCTCGTCGATTTCCCATACAAAGGGGAAGAAGTTGTCGGTAAGAACATCATAAGGATAAATTCTTACTGCACCCTCTGCGTTAGCCTCAACTATAAGCATCTGTGCACAATCTTCTTTTTTAGGGGGACAAGTGCCGTAGTGTTTGTCGAATTCATCTAACTCGAAATATGAAAGTGAACCTGTACCAAGACAGGTAAAATGTCTCTGGTGAATAGAGCGGGGGTCATTAATCGGTACGTGTGAGTGACCCGAGAAGTCTATGACCTGAGGATAGTCCATAAGGGTGGGGATGAAAGATTCATCCGCCCAATAAATACTACCGGAAACAGTATCTGTAAGATGGGGATGTTGGAAAAAGAAAATAGGCTTTTTAGGGTCTTTTTCACGGGCATTTTTAAGTTCCTTTGAAGCATACTCAATTTTGTCAGGGTCATATTCGCAACCGTGAGAGGATGACATTGTTATAAAATGAAAACCGTTAATTTCAATGTGGTTATCCACGGGTATGCCGAATACTTCACCAAAGAGTTTGTAAGCCGCCTCAACACCGTTGCCGTGGTATTCGTGACTTGCCATATTGAGCATATACTGAGTTTCGCTCTTAAGGTTATTATCCATAGTAGCCTTGAATTTTCTCATCTGGGTTTCGGTACCTGAATTTGCGAAGTCTCCGTCAGCAAAAATTGCATCAAGTTTATTGTATGTAGGGTGTTCTTCCGCTAATCTGTACGCAATTTTAATTGCTTTTTCCATTCTTTCTTCTTCAATACAATGTTCATCCTTGTAGTGAACATCGCTTACAACCATAAATCTGAGAATAGGATTAAACTCTTTTTGTAACATAAATTTGCCTCCGGAAAATTTTAAAATATATCATTTTAATTTTATCATCAGCGGTTGTATAATTCAATTGTAAAATCAAACAATTACAAGTAATAAAATATGTTAAAAAGTTTCATATTTGTATTTATTTTTGTTTATTTGTATGCTATAATAAGAAAAAACAAAAAGGAGTTTTAAATATGCAGATTACTAAAGATACAGTTATCGGTAATATTCTTGACGAAGCACCCGATACAGCACCTTTTTTCCTTGAAATGGGTATGCACTGTTTAGGTTGCCCCGCTTCAAGAGGCGAAACAGTTGAAATGGCATGTATGGTTCACGGTGTTAATGCTGACGAGCTTATTGCTAAAATCAACAAATTTCTCGCTGAAAAATGAGTGTAAATCTCACACCGAGGCTTTTGGCTGCCGCATCTCTTGTGAGGGGCGGCGGCATTATTGCTGATATCGGTACGGACCACGGTTATCTGCCTGTCTTCCTTATTCAATCAGGTAGGGTAAGGGGAGCTATTGCCGCAGATATAGGCAAAATGCCCTTGCAGAATGCCGCAAAAACTATTGAAAATTACGATTTGAGTAATGTGATTTCATTGAGATTATCCGACGGACTTCGTGAGTTTTCCGAAAGTGATGCGGATGAATATATTTTTGCGGGTATGGGCGGTACTCTTATAGCCGAAAAATTGGCGGAAACCCCGTGGATTAAAAACAGTAATTTGCACTTTGTTTTTCAACCTCAGTCAAGGGCTGAGGATTTGCGAAAATTCCTTTTTGAAAACGGCTTTTCAATTAATAATGAACTTGCCGTGCACGAGGGCAGGCGTGTTTACATAACCTTTGATGCAACCTATACGGGTGAAATTAAAGCTTTCACTGATGCGGATTGCTTTATCGGCAAGCTTCCTCACACTGTGGATGCACATAAGCACCTGTCACTCCAACTTACAAGACTTAAAGAAAAATACAACGCATATTTACAATGTGACAGAGTCGATGAAGTCCCCGGACTTCTTGATACTATACAGAAAATCGAAGGTTTTATTAATGCTTAAAACAATTGCTCAGATAATAGGCTTTGGCGGTGCAGGTCTTAACTTTTTGTCTTTTCAACAAAGTAAACGCCGTGGTATAATAGGTGTACAGATTGGCGCGGCGGTGCTTTTTATAATCCATTACATAATTTTGGGAATAGACGGTGACGGTGAGGCTTTTTCCGGCGCGGCACTTAACTTTATCGGTCTTTTACGTTCAATAGTTTTTATAAATAACCATAAAAAATGGGCGAAAAGCCCCGTGTGGTTAGTAGTTTTTGTTGTTATAAGTACCGTTTCAGCTATTTTAACCTGGGAGGCGTGGTATTCTTTCCTTCCGTCTGCAGCTATGATTCTTACAACCGTCAGTTATTGGATGAAAAGCGAAACAAAGATTCGTCTTATTACTTTCCCAAGCTCACCCTGTTGGCTTGTTTATAACATCATAGTTGGCTCTGTGGCGGGTATTGTCACCGAATGTATAGTTATGACCTCGCTTATTATTGCAATTGTAAGATACGATATCTTAAAGAAGAAAAAGGCGGTTAAAAATGAAGATTAAAGAAGTTTATGATTTCCTTGATTTTGTAGCACCCTTTGAAACAAGTGCCCAGTGGGATAACTGCGGTCTTAGTGTGGGCTCACTCAATAATGATTTTTCAAAAATTTTTGTGGCTCTTGATGTAACGGATGAGGTTATTGATGAAGCACTTAAAATTGGTGCAGAATTAGTCATAACTCATCATCCCTTGATTTTTAACCCTGTTTCACAGGTGGAGAGCGAAAGTCTTTTGTACAAAGCGGTAAAGTCGGGTATTACATTTATCTCATCCCATACTTGTCTTGATAAGGCAATAGGCGGTGTGAATGATTGTCTTGCTCGTAAAGTGGGTATAAAAAATATACAACACGAAAC
>JAZNVE010000151.1:0-22201 GCA_045592665.1 Acutalibacteraceae bacterium | reverse complement strand
CCCGCAGGCAACGACCTCAAAACAATCGTTTTCTCTGTAAACGAAGATACTCTTACAGCTGATGACCAGATCATCTCTGCTGCATCTTGCACAACAAACTGCCTTGCTCCTATGGCTAAAGCTCTTAACGATTATGCTCCCATCCAGAGCGGTATCATGAGCACAATACACGCTTATACAGGTGACCAGATGATCCTTGACGGTCCTCACAGAAAAGGCGATATGAGAAGAGCTCGTGCAGGTGCTGCTAACATCGTTCCCAACTCAACAGGTGCTGCTAAAGCTATCGGTCTTGTTATCCCCGAACTCAACGGCAAACTTATCGGTTCTGCACAGAGAGTTCCCGTTGCTACAGGTTCTACAACAATCCTTACAGCTGTTGTTAAAGGCGCTGACGTTACAAAAGAAGGCATCAACGCTGCTATGAAGGCTGCTGCTTCTGAAAGCTTCGGCTACAACGAAGATCCCATCGTTTCATCTGACGTTATCGGTATGAGATACGGTTCACTCTTCGATGCAACACAGACAATGGTTGCTAAAATTGCTGATGACCTTTACGAAGTTCAGGTTGTTTCCTGGTATGACAACGAAAACAGCTACACAAGCCAGATGGTTAGAACAATCAAGTACTTTGCAGAACTTGCTTAATTAACCTTATAAATAACAACTCCTTAAGGCAAAACCTTAAGGAGTTTATTTTTATTATTTTAATTTATATATATTATAGTCATAGGTCGTATAAACATCACTGAATAAATAATGCTCTGCTCTTTGTTCGGTATGTTCGACACAGGACATTATAAAGTCCGCCCCATCCAACTCAATAGTCGAAAACATATTTTCGAAATCCACTGTTTCCATAACTAACCTGTAACCTAAATAATTGCAAATCTCTTTTGCAATATAAACATCCGTTCCGGCAAGCTCACCGTTATCGTCAAAGTACACTCGATTATCGAAAATCGGATCGCACGCCATAACAAGTACACCATTTTCCCCTGTTGCTTCACTACAAATATATTCTTCTTTGTTTTTTACCGTTGCTTTAATTACATCAATAGTGCCGTTATTTTCTAAAACAGAAAGAGCTTCGTTAAATTTTTCGCACAAATCACTATTTTCAAATGTAAAACAGGCTCTGTATTCTATATTATAATCGCATTTTTCCACAAAACAGATCTCGTCAGTTTCATTTTCAAATAAATAGCCCGAATATTCATCCAACACAACATAATCTGCTTTGCCGTTAATCACCGCCATAACTGCATCGGAATCTGAAGAAAATTCAACACACTCACCACTTATAGCTTGAGCGTACGCACGGGCTGCCTCAAGATTTCCCGAAACAGCGGACACCGCCACAATGGGCTGTTTAAGTGTATTTTCTTTTACGTCCTTTTGACAAGAAACCAAAAGCATTAGAACAACCGCCACAAGCCATAAACTTATTATCTTTCTTTTCATAAATACACCATTTTAAAAAGTCGATTTTTGCTTTCGCAAAAATCGGCTTTTTACATTTATTTTGTTCCGAAAATTCTGTCACCCGCATCACCAAGACCCGGAACGATATAGGCGTGGTCATTGAGTTTTTCATCAAGGGAAGCCACAAAAATATCTACATCGGGATGTGCTTTTGCCAAAGCATCAAGACCTTCGGGTGCAGCAATTATTCCAAGAAATTTTATGTGTTTAGGACCACGTTTTTTTATCTGAGTAATGGCATCAATAGCGGAGCCGCCCGTAGCAAGCATAGGATCCACAACAAAAACCTCTCGCTCCTCAATGTCCGCAGGAAGCTTGCAATAATACTCAACGGGCATTAAGGTTTCAGGGTCACGATAAAGACCGATATGACCCACTCGCGCAGAGGGAACTAAAGCCAACATACCGTCAACCATACCGAGACCTGCTCTTAATATAGGAACTACCGCAAGTTTTTTGCCTGCGAGAACCTTTGTTTTTGCTACACAAATAGGGGTTTCTACTTCTGCATCTTCAAGAGGTAAATCCCTCGTTGCTTCGTAACAAATCAAGGTTGCAATTTCAGAAATAAGAGCCCTGAATTCCTTTGAGCCGGTATTTTTATCTCTTAAAATGGATAATTTATGTTGAATAAGCGGATGATCCATAATTAAAATATTACCCATAATACACATTCCTCTCCCAAAAACATTTTGTAAGTCCATTATAAAACGCTTGTCGAAATTTGTCAACAAATGTCGTTTATATTAATTCCTTTAAAAGCTTTATACTACCAAAAACATCATTATCAAAATCATCCGTGCGGGCTTCAATCGAACAAGTTCCACAACCGCAAGATTTCAACGAATTCAAGAAATTTTTATAAATAATTTTAATTTGTTCATCATCGCAAAGCGACGGATAATTACGTGTTATCGGTTGGGCTATGTGTGCGTGATAAACCTTATTTTTATACTTTGAAATTTTTTCAACACTGTCATTATTCCCATAAACGTGGTAAAGATCTGCGAGTGTTTTTACATTATCAGCTCCGCTCATTTCGGCAATTTCAATGCCGTCGGCAACGGTATAAATCATAGCGGATTCACAAAAACGCAAAGGCTCAATAACAATTACGGCTCCTGCTTTTTTTGCACGAGGTGCGGCATACTCACTAAGGAAAAATGCAAGCTGTTCTTTGGCTTTTTCCGGTGGATAACCTTCATCAAAACTACGGGCTTTACCGCTACCTAAAACAATTTTTTTGACACCCAATTTTTCGGCACGAGTGAATCCCCTGTCAATATATTCGCTAAGTGCTACATAGTCGACATTGTCACCAACGAGTTTCATATCACCGGGAATAAAACCGTTTGAGGCAATGCATTCCAAACCAATGCCCTCAAGCATCTCTTTACACTCATTGAATCTATCATCGCTGAACTGAGCAAGGCAACCAAAACCTGTCTCCAGATAGTCCGCTCCTGCTTGTACGGCTGTTTTGATTGACTTAAAATCATCAAGTCCTCTGCAAACACCTATTTGCATAAACTCACACCTGCTTTCGCTTCGTTTAACATTTCCTCGGCATTTTTCAATTGTGTGTCGGTAATTTTACCGCCACTTATAATACGTGCAATTTCATTTTTTCTGCCCTCAATATTGAGCGGTGTTACACTTGTATATGTTTTACCGTTGTTGGTTGCCTTTTCAATAAGATAATGATTATCTGCATAAGACATCAACTGAGCAAGGTGTGTAACACACAAAACCTGTTTTCCCGTTGATACCTCTTTAAGCTTTGAGGCAACCTTAAGAGCCGCCCTACCGCTTACACCTGAATCAATTTCATCAAAGACCATAGTACTGATTTTATCTTTATTAGCCATAACGGTTTTAAAGGCTAACATTATTCTCGACAACTCACCACCACTGGCGATTTTAGCAATGGGTTTCGGCACTTCGCCAAGGTTCGCAGAAATAAGAAATTCTACTTTATCAATACCATTTTCACAAAGTTCGGTTTCTTTAAAATCAACAACAAACTCCACATTTGGCATATCAAGAAACTTAAGTTCTTTGCATACTTTTTTTGCAAAATCCAGTGCAGTTTTTTTACGTTTTTCGGAAAGAACAGTAGCCAAATCCAAGGTTTCTTTTTGTTGTTTTTCAAAAAGAATTTTTAATTCTTCTAATTTTTCATCAGAAAATGAAATTTCGTCATATTCTTCTTTTGCTTTCTCTAAAAACTGGAGAATATCCTCTTCTGTTTCACCGTATTTTTTACTGAGATTATATATAGTATTTATTCTGTTTTCTACATTTTCAAGTTCTTCTCTCGAAAAGCCTTCGTCACTGACATATCCCCTTACGGAATCTGCAATATCTTCTAACTCGTAATAAAGATTGCCCAATTTTTCGGAAAGTTCTTCAACATCCTTTGAATACTGAGCAATACCCGAAAGTTCTTTGTATGCCCCAGACACTAACTCTACCGCTCCGTGGAATGAATCATCCCCCGACAAAGCACCGTAAGCACCGTACAAACCCTCTTGAATTTTCTCAAAATTCTGCAATTCGGTTCGTCTGTTTTTTAAGTTATCCCACTCACCGGGATTAATATCGGCATCTTCAATTTCTTTAATCTGAAAAGACAATATATCAGCTTTTCGTGCCTTTTCGCTTTTCTCACCGGAAAGGCGTTTTATTTTACCCTTAGTAAGGTTTAATTCTTCGTATGCTTTTTTGTAATCGGCAATTAAATCCTCCGACGAATGCATTGCGTCAATATATGAAATATGGGTTTCGTCGTTAAGTAAATCCCTGTTATCCTGTTGACCATGGATTGAAATAAGTTCCGTACCCAACTCACGCAAGGCAGATACATTGGTAAGGGCATTATTGACCCTGCAAACATTTCTGTCGGCACTGATTACCCTTGAAACTAGCAGTGTATCATCGGGTGACACGGGCAAATCCAATAACCTGAGTTTATTGTTTACATTTTCGCCCAAACAGGAAAATAACGCAGTAACCTGTGCTTCGTGCTCCCCTGTTCTGATAAGTTCGCGGGATGTACGAAAGCCCAGTACTGCGTTTATAGAGTCAAGTATTATAGATTTACTTGCACCCGTTTCACCACTCAAAACATTAAAACCCTCAGAAAACTCTATTTCTGCACTTTCAATTATAGCAATGTTCTGTATTTTCAAAACGGAAAGCATATTTTTTCACCTTATCATCATTCTGTTAAGTGCTTCAGCAACACCGCGAGCCTCATCGGTTGTACGGCAAAGCATAAATATTGTATCGTCACCCGCAATTGTTCCCACAACTTCACTTACATTCATAGCATCAATTGTAGCACACGCGGCACCTGCAAGACCGGGCGAACATTTTATAACACAAATATTACCCGCATAATCAACCTTTGTCATAGCGGTCTGGAAAAGAGCGTCGAACATATCGGTATATCCTTTATCCTTGGCTTTTTCTACCGTATATTTATAAACACCGTTAGCACCAAGAGTTTTTAAAAGTCGTAACTCTTTAACATCACGGGAAACCGTTGCCTGAGTAACGTCGCAACCCTTTTCCTTTAACATTGCAAGAAGCTCTTCCTGAGTACCGATATCATATTGTTCAATTAAATCAAGTATAAGTTTATGTCTTCTTTTTTTCATTTCTACCCACTCTTAACCCGAAATTTTTTTGTTTAAAACATCTATAAAAGTATCTTCTTTTATTTTAATTAAAGATACGCAATCCCCCGAACGTTCAACGGTCACAATAGCCCCATCGGGAATAACCACTGCCACCTGACCGTCACAGGAAAGTATAGCCTCGCCACTGTTATCGTGCAACAACTGAAGTTTTGAATCGCCACCGAGAACTATCGAACGGGAAAAAACACTATGAGGACAAACAGGGGTCACGAGAATACTCTCAACCGAGGGTTGAACCACGGGTCCCCCCGCAGACAACGAATACGCCGTAGAACCCGTTGGAGTCGCAACAATTGCACCATCCGCAGGGAAATCAATCAATGGGGCGTTGTTACAGTAAACGGAAAGATTCATAATCCTTATGCTACCGCTTCTTGAAACAACCGCATCGTTAACACAATTTGAATGATATAATATTTTACCGCCTTTGTCAACGATATTGACACTGAGCATCATTCTTTTTTCGGTAACGTAATTACCCTCAGTAACATTACGAAGTAAATCAAGTTCATCCGCTTCAAGACAAGCAAGATAAGCAAGTTTACCCGCATTAACGCATATTACGGGTTTCTGATTATTTACCGCAATTTTTGCGGCATTTATAAATGTACCGTCACCGCCAACGGCAATGACCATATCACTTTGTGAAATACCTTCATAATCCTTTAAATAACTGACACCGTCACGTTCACCAAAGGAATCTTTTAAATCATTCGAAAGAACGGCGATACATCCTAACTCGTAAATTTTATCTAAAAGTTGGGATGTGACAACAAAGGTATTTGCTCTTGTCATATTAGGTATAACGTAAAATTTCATACTATCACCTATTATTTATCGAGAACTCGGTGAGAACGCTCAACAAGTTCCGTGGCAGTATCAATAACCTCCTCGGAATTCTGAGGTTCATTACATTTTTCAAGATACATAAGGTACTCAATATTACCTTCGGGCCCCTTAACAGGTGAATGTTCAAGACCAAGAACCTTAAAACACTGGGTATCAGCAAATTCGGTAATGGTTCTTATAACATTTTCGTGTACCTGCGGGTCTCTTACAACACCTTTTTTACCTACGTTTTCACGACCTGCTTCAAACTGGGGTTTAATAAGGCAGACTGCCTGTCCACCATCTCTCAACAAAGTGTACATTACAGGTAAAATCAATTTAAGTGAAATAAAGGAAACGTCCACTGAAGCAAAATCAATTTCTTCGGGAATAAGTTCGTGAGTTACATAACGGAAATTGGTTCTTTCAAGATTAACCACCCTGTCATCACTGCGAAGTTTCCATGCTAACTGACCATAACCCACGTCGATAGCATAAACTTTTTTAGCACCATTCTGTAACATACAATCGGTAAAACCACCCGTGGATGCACCGATATCCATACAAATACAATCGTCAAGAGTTATAGGGAAACTTTCCATAGCTTTTTCAAGCTTAAGTCCGCCCCTACTGACATACCTCAAAGTACTTCCGCGTACCTCAACTGTATCATCACTCTTAATATCCCTACCGGCTTTTATTTCTTTCTGGTCATTAACGTAAACTATGCCCGACATTATAAGAGCCTTGGCTTTTTCCCGACTTTCCGCAAAACCACGTTCAAATAAAACTATATCGAGTCTTTTTTTATCGCTCATAAAGTCTCCTTAATAGTGTTATACATACCATCGCAATCAAGATTATACTTCTTAAGAACACTGTTAATTTTACCCTGACCAACGAAACAATCGGGGAACGCCGTAAGAATAAACTCGGGTTTAAGGTTATTTTCAAGAACAACACTACCGAAGCTTTCACCAACGCCACCGCTACGTACACCCTCTTCAAAGAAGAAGATTTTTTTCACATCCTTAAGAGCCTCAACGGCTTCTTCAGGAATGGGCACAATTATATTAAGTTTAATAACTTTTACCTTTTGACCTTCGGCTTTGAGTTTTTCGTATGCCTTATAAGCATCACTGAAAATTCTACCGTATGTGACAATAGCAATTTCTGCATCCTCGTCACCAAAAACATCAAAGGATTTACCGCTACAAGTATATCCCTCGGGCATATAGGGCTCAGAACCTCTGGGGTATCTTATTACGCTGGGACCTTCACTATGATATATAGCATTCACAAATGCGTTGTTGAGGTCTGTATAATAAGACGGTGAATAAACAGTTATATTAGGAATACCGTTGAAGAAAGCCGTGTCATAAATACCGTTGTGGGTTTCGCCATCGTCACCAACAATACCCGCACGGTCAACGGCAATAATCATCTTTGTATTCTGTAAAGCACAGTCGTGCATAAGTTGGTCGTAACAACGTTGTAAAAAAGTAGAATACACAACGAAAACAGGCACCATATTGCCTTTGGCAAGACCTAAGGCAAAGGGAACTGCGTGTTCCTCGGCAATACCTACGTCATAGAATCTATCGGGGTAAACGTCTGAAAAACGCTTAAGTCCGGTACCCAAAGACATTGCGGCAGTTATAGCACATATACGTTTATCTTTAGCCGCTTGATTAAAAAGGAATTCACCGAATTTTTCGGAGAAATTATTCTTAGACTGAGGAAGTTCCCCTTCTTCTACATCAAAAGGAGGAACACCGTGGAATGCGGACGGATTAACCTCCGCAGGTGAATAACCCTTACCCTTTATTGTATTAACGTGAACAAGTACAGGGCCATTGATAACTTTTGCACCTTCAAAAGCATTGCACAACTGACCTATATTGTGACCGTCGATGGGTCCCATATAAGTAACACCGAAATCCTCAAAGAAATTACTTTGATACATTGCGTTTTTAACTTTTGTCTTAAACTTGAAAAATTTGTTTGCAAGAGGTTTTCCCACAAGAGGAATTTTAGACAATGCCTTTTCTGCAAAAGCCTTAAGTCTGTAATAACCCGTACGTGAACGCATTGCTGCAAGACGTTTAGCAAGATTACCAACGTTTTTGGAAATTGACATACCATTATCGTTGAGAACTATAATAAGTCTCGCATCCTTCATACGTCCGGCGTTATTAATTGCCTCGTAAATAAGACCGCCCGTAAGAGCACCATCACCCAAAACCGCTACCGCATAATTCTTTTTGCCGCTTACCTTATTAGCCGCAGCAATACCTAAAGCGGTAGAAATAGAAACACTACTGTGACCACTGTATACAATATCGTGCTCACTTTCATTAGGACGAGAGAAACCCGATATACCGCCCTCGGTCCTGAGTGTACCGAAATCTTCATACCTACCCGTCAGTAGTTTATGGGTATAAACCTGGTGACCCACATCCCATATAATTTTATCGTTAGGTGAATCAAAAACTTTATGAAGAGCAATAGTCAACTCAACCGCACCAAGGTTTGACGCAAGATGCCCACCTGTTTTAGACACGGTTGAAATGATTGTATCCCTCACTTCATCAGCAAGAGTTAAAGTTTCTTCATAATTGAGTTTTTTTACATCACCGGGTGATTTTAACCCTTTAAGAATGTTATGTTCCATATCAATTCTCTCTATCAGCAAGATATTTTGCGTATTCTATCAACGCATCATTATTTTCAAAAATATCCAAAGCACCCATTGCTTCGTCAGTTAATTTATCTACAAGTTTCTGACATTCTTCAACACCAAGAAGTGTAACATAGGTTGATTTACCATTCTGAGCATCACTACCCGCCATTTTACCCAATTTTTCAAGGGTACTTGTAACATCAAGGATATCATCCTTAATCTGGAAAGCAAGTCCGATTTTTTGTGCGAATTCTGATGCGGCATTAATTTTTTCTTCATCTGCACCTGCGGCAATACACCCCATAACACAAGCGGATTCAATTAATGCACCGGTTTTGAGATTATCCATAAGTTTAAGATTCTCAAAATCAACATCACTGTTATTCTCATTTAATAAATCTATAACCTGACCGCCAATCATTCCGCGACTTCCCGCAAGATGTGAAAGAATTGATATTGCATCAACTGCAACCTCTGCACTATAAAGCCCCTCTTTGTAGCAATCGGTTATTCTTTCAAAGGCGGCGGTAAGAAGTCCGTCACCCGCAAGAAGTGCAAAAGCCTCGCCGTAAACCTTGTGATTAGAGGGTTTACCGCGACGAAAATCATCATTATCCATACAGGGTAAATCGTCGTGAATCAGGGAATAAGTATGAATATACTCAACCGCATCCGCTAAAGGTAACGCCTTTTTCACGTCACCCCCACAAGCATCACAGAAAAGAAGTGCAAGTAAGGGTCTTACTCTCTTACCTCCGTTTTCAACACTGTAACGCATTGAGTCGAATATAACCTTATATTCATCCCTGTATACATCAAGGTATTTATACAAATCCTCGTTAATTAATTCCGCAAATAATTTAATTTTATTGTGCATCGTTCTCACCGCAATCCAAAAGTTTTGTTATTTTTTGCTCTGCATCATCTAAATATTTACTACAAGATGATATAAGTGCCGTACCCTCTGAAAAAAGTTCCAAGGTCTTTTCAAGGGGTTGTCCGCCCTCCTCAAGGAGTGCAACTATTTCTTCAAGTCTTTTTAATGATTGTTCGTAACTTTGTTCCATTCTTAACCCTCATTTACACATAAAACTTTAGCAGTAACAGTACCATCGGAAACTTTAAGGGTAATATCATCACCAACAAAAACATCCGCCGTAGACTTAACTAATTTACCTTTATTTTCCGCCAATGCGTACCCTCTTGAAACTACCCCCAAGGGACTTAATGCATCAAGTTTACCGGATAAAGCACCTAATTTATTTTTATTGTCGTTAACGGCATTTATTGTAAGATTTTCAAGCCGTTCACTGATGTAAATTAACTCTTTACGATTATCATAAATCCTTGTTACGGGGTTTCGCATAACATCTTTTTGTTCAATAAAGCGAAGTTTTGAACGCTCATTTGCAATTGTATTTTTTAAAATACCGAAAAGATGTTGTTTACAGGCGAGTAACTCCCCTTTTAGTTCCATTTTATCAGGAACCGCCAATTCTGCCGCGGCAGATGGTGTTGGAGCACGTAAATCCGATACAAAATCACAGATTGTATAATCCGTTTCGTGTCCGACTGCAGAAATTATGGGGATTTTTGATTCAAAAACGGCTCTCGCGACTATTTCTTCATTAAATGCCCACAAGTCCTCTATGGAACCACCGCCCCTACCTACAATAAGTACATCGGCGGCATCTGATTTATTAAACTCCTTTATTGCCTCGGCAATATCATGAGCGGCACCGTCCCCCTGAACCTTTGTAGGTCTTAAAACAACCTGAGCCGACGGAAAACGCCGCGAAAGGACATTAAATATATCCTGTACTGCTGCACCTGTTTCGGAGGTTATAACACCAACTTTTTCAGGAAATCGAGGTATTGGCTTTTTGTAAATTGGTGAAAAAAGCCCCTCGGCTTCCAATTTCTTTTTCAGCTGCTCAAAAGCAATGCTCAAAGCACCTACTCCGTCGGGTTGCATATCACTTATATAAAACTGATATGAACCATCCCTCGGGAAGAGAGAAACCGTTCCGAAAGCAAGTATTTTCATACCGTTTTCAGGCATAAAACGAAGCTTTGACGCATTACCCGCAAACATAACTGCCTTTATAGCGGCTTTTTCATCCTTCAAAGTAAGATACAAATGACCACTGTAATGGGCTTTAAAATTAGAAATTTCACCTGTAACAAAAATATATTTTAAATTTTCATCGTTATCCAGAATCTGTTTTACATAGTTATTGAGAGCATTAACGCTGTAAACAGTCGGAGTGGGTGTTATCATAATTCACCTCAGACTTAAATGACTTAAATATGCCACACCTGCGGCATTATCACAAGAAAATTCAGGCTCTGCAAAAAACGCTTCATAACGGGATGTTATAATGTCCTTTATTATTTTATCGGACATTACACCGCCTGCGTAAATTATGGGAAGCTCACCGTAATTCTTAAAGGCATGATATGTCATTTCCGTTACCGCATCCGCAATATAGCTCAGCAAAAATTTTGCGGTATCTTCGGGAGCTTCACCATTTTCAAGCATTTTTATGCACTTATTTTCAAGACCCGAAAGTGAGCAAAAACCATCTTGAAGTTTAATTCTGTTTTTAAATGTTTTTTCGGATTTTTCCGCAAGTTTCTCTAATCCGACACCTGCGGGAAAAGGAATACCCATTTTAACACCTATACGGTCAACTGCCTGTCCTGCCTTCAAGTCGGAAGAAGATGCCAATGGTGTAACCTTTAAAACATTTTCTTCATCGGGCTCACACAAAACCAAATCCGTTGTACCACCCGAAACGTGAAAGGCAAGAAACCTACCGTTCAACAACTCAGTTTTTCTGGCTGAGAAAAGAGCAGCAGCAATGTGACCCTGTTGGTGAGAAAACTTATGTAACGGAACACCTAAAGCGCTACTCACAGCACTTGCAACTCCCTCACCCACAAGAAAACAAGGCATATATGAACCGGGTTGGGTTGTAGGAGTAACCGAAACCCCAACAGAATGTATGTCATTCCCTGTTTTTTCAAGAAGGTCACTTAAAAGTTCGGGATAAGCCTTTGTATGATGAAAGACCGCATCACTCTGACGTATTCCCCGTTCACCTTCTTTAACAGGCAGAAGACGTTTATTCTGCACAAAATCAACACCATTATAAAACGCAATGGATGTTGTATAATTACTTGTATCAAAACCAAGTGAATTCATATTATAAGTCTTTTACAATAGTGCCTAAAACACCATTAACATAGGATGCATCTTCGGTTGTTCCGTATTTTTTCACAAGTTCAACCGCTTCGTTTACACTGACACCGGACGGAACCTCGTCAGCATATTTAATTTCACATACTGCAAGGCGTAAAACTGCAAGAGAAACCTTGGGCAAACGTTGAATTGTCCATCCACGTAAATTATCGGTAATTATACTATCAATTTCCTCGGCATTATCTTCAGCAAAACCAAGTAAAAGTTTAGCGAAATTATTAATTTTGATTAATCCCGCCTCTTGGGCAGTATCAACAATTTCATTGATTGTTAAATCTTCGCAAAAAGATTTTTCGAAAAGAACAAAAAATGCTTGTTCTCTCGCCTCGCTCCTCGTCATATAAATCTCCTCACAATCGTAACCAGAATTTCAGAATAGTATTACCCACTCTAATTATCAATTCATTATATCATAACACTGTTCATTTATCAAGTTATAAAAAAGAGGAAGAACAAGTTTTTAACCTGTTCTTCCTAAACTTTTATTTGTGAGGGATTAATAGATGAAGTTGTAGTATTCGGATGTTTCACTTACAGTACCAACTGAATCAGGCCAGAAACCTTGTTCAACAGTTGCCTCGTAAGTAACCATCTGCTTTAAAGTTTCTATTTCGCCCGTTGCCTGGTTATAAACAAGTTCAACAGCACAATCTCTGTATTTGAGGCTAACGCTCTCTACATCGTCGTTATCCATACCTTTTCTGAAATTTTCGGCAGTGATAACAGGGAACATTTTGCTTGTAAAGTTAGCAGATTTTTTATCGTTAACACCAATGGGTGCGGGATTTTCTTCATCATTAAGAATAATTGTGATTTTAACTTTACCGTTGCCAAGGTCCTCTTTTGAAGCAAACTTGATTGCCTCTGCAACAGCATCAGCATTTTGTGCATCAAGCAAGCTTGCATAAAGTTTGTTGGGAATGCAAAGCTCTGTATTCGCAACGCCCTTTCCTACAACTACCGGTGAAGCCTTTGCATCACTTTCGGATACAAAGTAAGATGCGTTGTTTGATGCAGTATCTTTATAGAGAATTTTACCCAACAAATCCCATGAAAGACTTCTGTATGTAGCTTTTGTGAATGAAGGCTGAACACCTGCAAGTTTAGCGCGCGTAACTACATCATTATAGTTTTTTAAAACTGACTGGTACTCTTTGAGAAGCTGTTCACTACTTGTTGTGGACTCGGTCTCAGGAGCCTTAGTTGTCTCAGGAGCCTTAGTGGTCTCGGGAGCCTTTGTTGTCTCAGGAGCCTTTGTAGTCTCGGGAGCCTTAGTTGTATCGGGAGCTTTTGTGGGAGCCTGAGTAGGAGCCTGAGTAGGAGCCTGCGTGGGTGCTTGAGTGGGATTCTGGAAAATAGGGCTATTGTCAACAAAGTTAACGATATGTTCACCTATACCGGGAATTTCTCTTAAACTATCCTTAAAAAGATGTACCGATGTGACAAGCTTAACTGTTGTACTTGTCAAGAGACCCATAACAACACAGGTTGCAAGTACCATAACCAAAACACTTGAAAGTCTGGCTTTAGATTTTTTGTCTGTATTTTTCATCTGAGTATCCCCCTTGATACCATATAACTTCCATAACATTTTACACAAAAGAACGCAAATTGTCAATACAAAAAGTTACGATACTTTATTTGTTTTTTACAAATTCATTTTTTTGTGCAAAACACTAAAGTAAAAGGCTATAATTTAGCAATAATGATAGTTGAAATTTCTATAAATATATTGTAAAATATGGTATCAAATAATGTTGTCGTAGTACGGCAATATAAAAGGAGACAGAACTATTATGAAAAAGAGCAGGTTCACAAAACTCATTGCTGTTACCTTAGCGCTTATTTTAGCTTTCTCAGCGTTCAGCGCCGTAACAGTCGGAGCTTCAAGTGCATACCCCATCACAGAAAGCGATAACGCTATTGGTGTTATCTTCTCAGATATTGTTGACACACTTCTGAGATTCATACTTGACTTGTTTGCAGGGCTGTTCGGCAACGGTCCCGGCTTTGTTGAACAAGGAACCGCCGAAGAATTGGCAAGTCAGAATTACTACGAAGGTATCGGTAAAGAATTCGTAAGCGAAGCCGAAGAAGACGCTCAGTGGAATCTCGGTTACGCAAACGCAAGTCTTATCCCCGAGGACTATGACAACGGTTCATACTACATCGGTGGTTATATTGCTCCTGAAAACGGATTCACAAACGTTGTTGAAGGTATCGCTCAGATTCCCGGCTTGGGCAGAGACGATATGAAGGTAAGATGTATTGCTATTAATGACGGTACAGATAAGGGTACGGTTCTTTTCGCTACTGTTGACTGTATCGGTATAACAAATGCTGACATCAAAGACATCCGTGCATTGCTTGCA
This sequence comes from Acutalibacteraceae bacterium, assembly GCA_045592665.1. Lineage (GTDB taxonomy): Bacteria > Bacillota > Clostridia > Oscillospirales > Acutalibacteraceae > DTU089. Next base: position 7,864 of record JAZNVE010000151.1, on the reverse strand, counting down.
GAATTCGCGGAAGATAACAACATTGTTGCTATCAACGTTGCTTCTACTCACACCCACAGCTGTATCGACACCGAAGGTCTCTGGACTAAAAACATTGCAAAAATTGTTTCTAACGGTATCATAAGCGGTACTAAAGCTGATGAAGAACTTCAGCAGGGTACAAATCCTGAGTATATGGCATTCCTTAAAGAAACAGTTGCAGATGCTCTTAAGGCTGCATATATCAATATGCAACCCGGTATACTCACCTACTCCACCAAAGATATCGGTCAGGATTACTTCCAGAACAAAAACCGTCCTTCTGCAGGTCAGATGATTTACGAAACAAATGAAAGTGGCGAAAAAGTTTTCACAGGTGAAACCGAAATCGCTATGACTGATATTACAAGATTCGTATTCAGACCCGAAGACGAAGCAGTTAAGCCCACAATGATTCTTAACATCGCTGCTCATCCCGACGTTGCAGGTCTTCCCACAGAAAGCAACTCCGGTAGAGAAATCAGCGGTGACTACGTATTCTACTGTGGTCAGTTCCTTGAGAAATACGGCTACAACTTTATGTTCTTCCAGGGTGCTATTGCAGGTATCTATATGGCTCGTGGCGAAACAGGTGACGGTGTTGAAACTCACCAGAGAGTTGAAGAGTCTCAGAGATACGGTTACGAACTTGCAAGAATCCTTCTTTCAATGAACCTCACAGAAGAAGAAATCCTTGCTGATGATACACTTTCAAACATCAAAGAAGTTGAAGAAAACTCCGAATTAATTTCTGTTTATGACGAAAACGGAAACCTTATCGAAAAATTCAACGACTATGGTTATAGTTTTGTAAACTACATTACAACTACCCTTTCCGCTGACAAGGTTAGCATCAAAATCCACAACATCAATGCACCATTCTCCGTCGAAGCATCCGGTGAAGATAATATTGTTACAGTGATGTGCGACGATAGTGTTGCTTATAAGTACGAGTATGGTGAAGATTTTACTGTAAGCGCTATGCCATTGCAAGGTATTGCAGCTGTAACAGACAAAGATGATAACATCTTAGAAATTTTCGTTGACGAATCAAAATCAACTACTGGCATCAATAACGAAACCGGCGCATACGAGATTTCTTTCAACGGTTCACCTCTTATTGAAATTGATACAACTGATTTAACAGTCAAAGCTGAATACAAAAAGCTTGTTAAATCGCCCGCAGGCAAAATTTATGAAGACGAAATGATGCCCGCTAACCCCGACTACACTATCTGGTATGAAGATTGGGAACCCGTTGAAGAAGTTGAAGTAGCTCCCTACCTTAACCTCTACCTCAAACAGGTTGAAATCCCCATCGGCAATGCTCTCATTGAAGCTGTTGGTAAGCTCAATATGGCTAACTATGTTGTTATTACCAAGGAAGATGGTTCCTACGCAACCATAACCGAAATCGGTTATATGGAAATAGGTGATTGCTTCAAAACAGTATTCCTTCCCGGTGAAATTTGTCAGGATCTTGTTGCTCCCGAGGGTATTTCACTCATCGGTAAGTACGCTGTTACAGGTAAGAGCTTCCAGTCAACACCTGCTTGTGCAGTTTTCGGAGAGGATGTTCAGTGCTTCGGTCTTATGAATGACGCTATCGGTTACGTTGTTCCCGATAACGACTACACAATGGGTGACCCCGCAAACCACTACCACGAACTTATCTCTCTCGGTGGCGGCGTTGCATCAGCCCTTATGGACGGTCTCGTAGAACTCAACTCTGAAATCGTTCGCGTATAATTAATTATACTAAAAAATCCCCGCTTGTTATAAGCGGGGATTTTTATATATTATATACTATTATAATATGTATCCTACCTCTTGTTTTTTTAGAATAATATGCTAAAATTAGTTTATACTTTTTTCTCGGAGGTTATTATGTTGAAAATTGCACTTGTAGGTGTGGGCGGTATAAGCGGTGCTCACATTCCCGCATGGGATGAAATGGAAAATGCAGAATTGGTTGCTTTATGTGATATACGTCCCGAACGTATGGAGCAATACGAAAACAAACGTCATTATACTGATTTTGAAGAAATGCTCAACAATGAGGAAATCGATGTTCTTGATATCTGTCTCCCCACTTATTTACACGCAGACTACGCAGTAAAAGCAATGGAACGCGGTATCCACGTTATTTGCGAAAAACCCATATCATTAAAAGAGGAAGATATTGACAGAGTTTACGAAACCGCCAAAAAGAACAATGTTAAATTTATGGTTGCTCAGGTTTTAAGATTCTGGCCTGAATACGAATTACTCAAAGAGATTTACGATACAAAGAAATACGGCAACTTGCTTTCCGCAACAATGACACGTCTTGGTTGCTACCCCAGATGGAGCTGGGACGGTTGGATGATGGACGAAAAACGCAGTGGTCTTGTTCCTTTTGATTTACATATACACGACCTTGATTATATGGTATATGCATTCGGTATGCCTAAGGAAGTTGTTTATAAATACCGTGCAAGACGTCCCGACCAGGATTTCATATCAATAAACTATGATTTCGGCGATTTTACAATCAATACTGAGGCTTCCTGGTATGCAACAAGTTATCCCTTCACTGCCGAATTCCGTTTCCAGTTTGAGGATGCAGTTGTTGCAAACGAAAACGGTAAAATGATGATTTACCTCAGGGATGATGAAAAAATCGACTTATCTGCCGAGGCAGAGGGTGATACAGGTGATATTAACCTTCCCAAGAGCGATGCTTACGCAAACGAGATTAAATATTTCTTTGATTGCGTAGTAAACGATAAGCCCGTTGAAAAAATCGCCCCCGAAGAACTCAGATGCGTTCTTAATATACTTAATAGTCTTTAATTGGAAAAACCGAAAGGAACTGACAAAACTCCTTTCGGTTTTAGACTTGTATATAATTGCTGTTTAGTATAAAATAGTATGAAAGGCGGTGTATTTATGGAACGAAACAATATTTCTTCAAATGAACTTCTGAATAAGCTCGATAGTCTTTTACAGAAAAACGACTATATGGGGGCTAAAAATCACTTATTGTATTGGTTGGCTCAATATAAAAATTCAGGTGATATGAGAAATACACTTCTCACAACCAATGAACTTATTGGTCTTTGTCGTAAACTCGGAGAAAAAGACGATACAATAAGTTATGTTAAATCCGCACTTAATTTAATTGAAGAAATGAATATAGAAGACAATACAGGTGCCGCCACAACCTATATTAATTGCGCTACAGCCTACAAAGCCTTCGGCAGAGCCGAAGATTCCATTCCCCTTTTTGAACGTGCAAAAGAGATTTACGAAAAAAATCTATCCCCTGAAGATTATAGATTCGGCGGACTTTTTAACAATATGGCTCTGGCACTTGTTGATTTGAAACGTTTTAACGATGCTAACGAGTTATATAAAAAGGCTTTACAGGTTGTGGGTAACATAAAAAACAACGAACCTGAACAAGCAATAACACACCTTAATATGGCTACGGCAGCAGAAAGTCAATACGGCATAGAAGAAGCCCATAACATTATTGAAAACCACCTCAAAAAAGCTATGGAGTTACTGGATATAGGTAGAGAGAGAACGGACGGCAACTACGCATTTGTCTGCGAAAAATGTGCCCCATCTTTTGGTTATTACGGTTATTTTTATTACGAAAACGAATTGAGTGAACGTGCAAGGAGGATTTATGAAGGGTCTTGAATTATCCGAAAAATTCTATAAGGAATATGGCGAACCCATGTTACAGGAAAATTTCAGCGATATCCTCCCCTATATCGCGGTAGGTCTTGCGGGAAGTGGTTCGGAATGTTACGGCTATGATGACGATATTTCCCGCGACCACGATTTTGAGCCGGGGTTTTGTATTTTTATTCCCGAGGAAATCTTTCTTGACAGTAAACGTGCATTTGAATTAGAAAAAGCATACGCAAGGCTGCCGAAAGAATATATGGGATTTAAGAGAAGCTTATATTCTGCGGTGGGAGGAAACAGACACGGCGTTATTAAAACAGGTGATTTTTTCGAAACTAAAACCGGCTCGAGAAACGGTAACCTTACAATTGGTCAATGGTTGACTATACCCGAATACGCCTTAGCCGAAGCAGTAAACGGTAAAGTTTTTTGTGATAATTTCGGTGAATTCACTGAAACCCGAAATAAACTGCAACACTACCCCGAGGATATACGTTTAAAAAAGATTGCGGGGAATTTGCTCCTTATGGGTCAATCGGGACAATATAACTTCAATCGTTGTATTGCGAGGGGTGAAACCGCTGCGGCACAATTAGCAATTTTTGATTTCGTTAAAAGCAGTATTAACGTTTTATTTTTATTAAACAACAAATATATGCCCTACTATAAATGGTGTTTTCGTGCATTAAGGGAAATGGATGAAAAATTTATAACCCTATCAAAAACTCTCGAATTTATAATTTCAAGCAATAACACTACCGAGACCGCACAACAAAAATCCGTTATAATCGAAGATATTTGTTCTGATATTACGACAGAATTAAACAAGCAGAAATTAAGCTTCTCCCCTTCTTGTGAAATGGAACAACAGGCTTATATAGTAAATAATACTATAAAAGATAATAATATACGAAATATGCATATTTTAAGTGGAGTGTAAGCATAAAAATCATTGAAATATTGTAATTTTATGTTATAATTTGTCTTAAGTTTTTTCACAAAGGAAGTACATACAATGTCAGCAAAAACAAACCTTAATAAACGTTGGCTTTTTCTTGGAGTTGGCGTATTCACAATGCTTTTTTCGGGTGTTTTGTACGCCTGGTCAATTTTAAAGATACCCTTTAAAGAGGTTTTCGGATGGAGCGATAAATCCTTAGCCCTGAACTTCACATTAACTATGTGTTTCTTCTGCTTAGGTGCGTTCTTCGGTAGCCTTATATGTAAACGTATAGGTCCGAAAATCACCCTTATTATCGCCGGTTTATTGGTTGGTGTGGGCTTTGTTTCCACAGGATTTTTAAACCCCGAACTCCCCTACCTTTTATACGTGACCTACGCACTCCTTGCGGGTACGGGTATCGGTATCTCATACAATGTAGTTGTATCAACCGTTAACTCTTGGTTCCCCGATAAAAAGGGCTTATGCTCAGGTTGCCTTATGATGGGATTTGGTATCAGTACACTTTTACTGGGTAATATTGTAAGTTCATTATTTGAAAACGAAAATGTGGGTTGGAGTAAGGCTTACATCATTTTGGGCGCGGTTGTTGGTGTTGTAATTATTATTGCGGGTATTATACTCAAAAAGCCCTCTGCGGATATAGTTTTCCCCCAACCTAAAGCAAAAAAATCAACCAAAAAAGAAAGTTTTGAGGTACGGGATTACACAACCAAGGAAATGCTCAAAAGTTTCACCTTCTGGCGTGCATTTGTGTTTATGATACTTATTACCGCCGTTGGTAATACAGTTATCAGTTTTGCAAGAGACCTTGTTATATCCGTTGATGCGGCACCTGCCCTTGCAACAACCCTTGTTGGTGTACTTTCAATATTCAATGGTATAGGACGTATTCTTACGGGTGCTCTTTATGACGCTCTCGGCAGGATAACAACTATGCTCGCATCAAATATCCTTACGATTTTTGCCGCGGGGCTTACTCTTGTTGCGGTATTGACTAACTCATTACCCCTTTGTATTGTGGGTCTTTGCCTTACGGGTCTTTCATACGGCTCTTGCCCCACTATTACATCAGCATTTACCGCATCATTCTACGGCACAAAATATTTCCCTACAAATTACAGTATTACAAACTTCAACCTGATTGTGGCTTCATTTATAGCAACATTCAGTAGTTCATTACTCACTTCAACAGGAAGTTACACCTCCCCATTTATATTGCTTTTATCCTTGGCGGTAGTAGCACTCGGACTTAATTTTACAATACGAAAACCATAAAAAATCAGCAGAGTGGAAATCCACTCTGCATTTTCATTTATCCATATGAACGTTTACGTGAGTATATGTTATTGTTATACCATTTTTATCGAAGGTGGGTTTAATTGAATCCATTATATCAAAATAAACCGTCCAATAATTATCATTCGAAGACCATGCACGTATAATATAACTTACATCGTTAGGATTATAGCTGTTTACGTGAACTACAGGGTCAAGCTCCTCACCTTTTAAAACCATGGGGTGTGCTTCAACAAGCTGTAACAAAACAGCTTTTACTTTTTCAACGTCATCGTCATAGGAGGCGGTAACCGTAATATCCACTCGACGGTTTGCGGCGCTTGAATAGTTGGTTATATTGGAATTAGCAATAATACTATTGGGAATTCTGATAAGCTTTTTGTCGGGAGTATCGAGCTTTGTATAAAACAAACCAACTTCACTTACAATCCCCGATTCACCGCCTGCATCAACATAATCACCGATATGGAATGGTTGATTTGAAATAATCTGAATACCGCCGAAAACATTTGACAAAAAACCCTGTATGGCAAGAGAAAAGGCAACACCCACAACGGATAAAGCCGCTACCAAAGACGAAACAGAAATGCCGAAGCTACCGAGAACAATAATGAGAGAAACAAACAACAGCAGTATTTTAACGGCAATTCTAAGTATCTTGCAAATGAGTGGGTTAAGTTTCACCTTTTTAACAAGCTTATCAAAAAGGAATAATATTATTTTAATCACTGCAAGACATACAACAATCAATACAACTGCTGTTATAATCTTATCGTATGGTAAATTTTTAATAAATTCGAGCATTTAACCGCCGCCTTTTAATAAATATCGGGGTGTATTATAACACAAGAAAATCAAAAATAAAAGTGTTTTATTAATTGTATCGTTTATATAATTCGGCAAGAGAACAATTCATAGATTTCAATTCATCAAGACTATTATTCAGGAATGACCATTGATACGCTTTTGGGGTAAAACCCATAATTTCCAAATCTTTATACCGTCGATAAAACTCTTTCTCTTCTTGTGGAATATATGTAATGTTCATAATCTGCAAATCAACAAGCCGGGCTACGAAAAACTTACTTGCATATCCTTCAGTGCCTCTTTCAAAGCCCAAAACAAAGTACATATCTGATTGCTCATCATATTCAATGGTACTTAACATTATTGTTTCGTCAATAAAAACCCGATTAACCAAAGAAAAATCACTTGTATCATAAATTGATATAGCAGAGTGCAAACCATCCTGATGTCTCTCAAGATTTATAAGATACTTACTGTCAGGAGAGAAACAGAAACCATCATCCTGCGATGCGTCAAATTTAGAATAGCGAAACTTCTTGACTAATGAAAGGGTTTCAAGAGAGTAAACCGCAAAACGTCCTTCCGTTGTTTTCACTACAACTATTTTACCATCAGGAGAAATCATAGGTGTGTAAGCATAAGTAATATCCTTAAATTGTCCTAATTCATTATTATCTTTATCATAAATAAACACCGTGCGACCCGTACAGCCAACTGAAAATTCACCATTAGTTACATACGACCAGAAATTACGCATAATGTCACCGCCTTTGTTTTAATATACCACAAGGAAAACACAATGTAAATTAATTAATAAATAATCACCTATTAAATTTAATTCATTTTATCATAATCAACGATAACATAGAAAGAACTACCCACCACCCTCCCTATGCTTCGCACAGGGATGATAAATTCTACGATTGACTTTGGTTTTTATTTATAATATAATTAGCGGGTTGTGAATTTGGAAATATATGGTGATAGTTTGAAAGTAATTAGATTCGTTAAGAAAAATATTGTATTTTTTATTGCGGCTCTGGCGGCGGTTGTTTCCTGTTTCTTTGTTCCGCCGGATAAAGAATACCTGAATTATTT
>JAZNVE010000150.1:0-2346 GCA_045592665.1 Acutalibacteraceae bacterium | reverse complement strand
CAAAGGCGATATATTATGTTTTTCTTTAAAACAACGTGAAAAATACTCGGAATCAGAAAAACCGCACATTTCCGCAATTTCTCTTACAGAACAGGAGTTTTCAAGAAGTAATTTTTCAGCAAGATTCATACGTTTAGCAGTAACGTAATCCATAATAGTTATACCGAACTCCTGCTTAAAATGGGTAGTAAGGGTCACAGTACTGCAATGCAGACTATAGCTCAAATCGGATAAAGTGATTTTCTGATTAAGATTATTCTTGACATAGGTTTTTATCATCTGACCTACACTTTGACGCGGGTCTGAAAGCATATTATTATTCTCAATATACCCCGCAACGACCGGTAACATACACGCAGAAGAATTAAACTCATCAACACTTTTATCAGGAATTTTATTTATATATTTATGTAGCAATTCGCAGTCAAGATTATTTGCAACTTCGCACACCTTTTCTATTATACGGTTTCGAGAAACCTCGTCCCCCACACCCATGCTCAAAAACAGATATGCTATTACATCTCCTTTTTGCATAATCGGGGCTATTGCTTCCAATATTCCGAAAGGGCAAGTATATATAACAAGTTGCTTTTCTTCGTTGACATTATGCAACTGAATATTATCGGATTCAATACACATTTCGAGACAATCGGAATTTTTATGAATATATGTACAAAATTCATTTCCCGAATGACGGCGAACAAGAACACGAAAGTCTTTATCAACAATGGCAATATCCAAACCCGTCATTTTATGGTAATTATTCAGTAACTCTTCAAGTTCAGGTAAATTCATAATTCGCCCCCCTTTTTTGATATACTACCACAAAAAAATGAATTTTAAAACGCAAAAATGAAAAATCGATAAATATTTTGTATTTTTCTTATATTTTTTATCGATTTTACATTTTTTGTTATCTATTTATCATTCAGTATCATACACCTTAGTGGTAGAATTAAGACAAATATTACCAAGAAAGGTTGTCATATTATGGAAAAGAAATTAGTTTTTGGTGCAATCGGTCTTATGTTCGGTAACGCTCATCTTGAGGGTGCTCTCGCTTACGGCGCAGAGGTTGCCGCAATTTGTGACCTTAACCAAGAAACACTCAGAAAATCAGGCGAAAAATATAATATACCTGAAGAAAAGTGGACAACTGACTACCACGATATTCTCAACAACCCCGAAATCAATATGGTTTCAATCGCTATCCCCGACCAGAATCACAGACAGGTTGCCTGTGAAATGCTCGCTGCAGGTAAGCACGTGCTTTGCGAAAAGCCCCTCGCCCTTACAAGAGAAGATATTGAAGCAATGGTACAGGCTACTGAAAAATCAAGTGCAAAATTTATGGTTGGTCAGATTTGCCGTTTCACTCCCGCATTCGTAAAAGCAAAGGAAATTATTGATTCCGGCGAAATAGGTGAGCTTTACTTCGTTGAATCTGAATATGCTCACGACTATATGAACATTGTTAAAAACGAAAACATCTGGCGTGCAGACCCCGCCCGTCACGGCGTTATCGGTGGCGGTTGCCACGCTGTTGACCTTCTTCGTTGGCTCGCAGGTGACCCCGTTGAAGTTTTCGCATACGGTACACACAAGCTTCTTCCCACAGTACCTTATGACGATGCTACCTGTGCTCTTCTTAAATTTGACGAAGAACTTATGGGTAAGGTTTTCGTTTCAACAGGTTGTAAGAGAGATTACACAATGCGTACTTGCATTTACGGTACAAAGGGCACTATTATCTGCGATAATACATCACCCACAATGCAACTCTTTGTAGTTGACGAAAACGACGAAGCTCCCCACGAGCCCGAGATTATCGAAATCGACGTTAACAACCACAACTACGTAAGAGAGTTCCAGGTATTTGCAGACACAATTTTAGCAGATGCCGAAATGGAAACAAGCGTTTACGAAGGTGCTAAGACTGTTGAAGTTTGCCTTGCAATTGTTGAAAGTGCAAACACAGGCGAAAAGGTTAAACCTAACTATAATTTCTGATAAGAATATTGAGAGCGTACACGGTAAAAACTGTGTACGCTCTTGTTATTGTTGATTTTGATTTTTAATACTTGCGGAAGAATAACTTATTGGTTTTTCCAACTGAAGAAAAACCGCAAAAGAACTACCCACCACCCCGCCTACGGCGGTGTCCCCCTCCCTTTTTGCTACGCAAAATGGGATGATAAGGACCTTCCACCACCTGACGAAATAAAAAACAATTGACCCGCTTGAAACTATGTCAATAAAACAAACTATTGTTAAGTCCACTTGCGGTGCCCAAAATCGTTGGTCGCTCCTGCTCGTCGCTAACGATTTTGACCGCTACGCCAACTC